>NZ_JBFBGN010000093.1:0-28743 GCF_040684675.1 Streptomyces sp. NPDC089915
CCGCGCTCACCCTCATCGAGCCCGGGTCCGACCGGTACTGGTTCCGCGGCGTGGACGCCGTGGAGCTGGCCTCCCGGTACGCCTTCGAGGAGGTCGCCGAGTGGCTCTGGACGGGGACCATGACGCCCGAGGCCCGGTTCGCCGCTCCCCCGGAGCCCCTGGCCGCCGCCCGGCGGGCGGTGGCCGCGCTGCCCGAGCACAGCGGGCCGCTGGACCGGCTGCGGGTGGCGGTCGCCGCCGCCGCGGTCGCGGACCCGCTGCGCTTCGACCTGTCCGAGGAGGCCGTACTGGGCTCCGCCCGCTGTCTGATCCCGACGCTGGTCCGCGCCCTGCCCGAGGCGGCCCCGGAGCGTCCCGGCGACGGGCGGCTCGCCGGGGGCCTGTGGTCCCGGCTGACCGCGCTGGACCCGGACCCGGTGGCCCTGGACGTGCTGGACCTGGCGCTGGCCCTGCTGGTCGACCACGACCTGGCCGCCTCCACCCTGGCCGTACGGGTCGCGGCCTCCGCGCGGGCCCACCCGTACGCGGCGGTCTCGGCCGGGCTCGGGGCGCTCGAAGGCCCCCTGCACGGGGCGGCGGGCCGGCTCGCGCACCGGATGCTGGCCGAGGTGCTGGAACGGGGCGGCGCCGCGCCCGTGGTGGCGGAGCACCTGCGCGCCGGGCGCCGGGTGCCGGGGTTCGGGCACCGCCTGTACCGGGGCGAGGACCCGCGGGCGCGGGCCCTGTCCGCCCGGCTGGAGGAGCTGCCCCGGGCGGCCTCCGCGCTGGGCGCGGCCCGGGAGGTGGCGGCGGTGATGGCCCGGCACGGGCTGCACCCGAACGTGGACCTGGCGCTGGCGGTGCTGACGCTGTCCTGCGGGATGACGGCCGAGGCCGGGGAGACGGTGTTCGCGGTGGCCCGTACGGCGGGCTGGATCGCGCACGCCCTGGAGGAGTACCAGGAGCGGCCGCTGCGGATGCGCCCGAGCGGCCACTACACGGGCCCGCGCCCGCCCCGCCCGCTCCCCTGACCGGCGGTTCAGCCGCCGGACACCGCGCGCAGGGGGCCGAGCGCGGCGGCCCGCCGGGCCGGGAGCGCGGCCGCGGCGGCGCCGGCGGCCAGCGAGAGGACGACGACCAGGGCGAGGGTCCCCCAGGGCAGGGAGAAGGCGTACTGGGGGATGGCCCCGTTGGCGAGTCCGCTGACCCGCCACGCCCCGAACAGGCCGCCGGCCAGGCCCAGCAGGGTCCCGAAGGCGGCGACGGCCAGCGATTCGAGCCCGATCATCCGGCGGATCCCGCCGCGTTCCATGCCGAGGGCGCGCAGGACGCCGATCTCCCGGGTGCGTTCGGCGACCGACATGGCGAGCGTGTTGACCATGCCGAGGGCGGAGATGACCACGCCGATGGCGAGCAGTCCGAAGACCATGGTCATCAGGTCGCCGGCCACCCCCGCCTGCTCCTGGACGAGCCGGCTCCGGTCCTGCACCTTCAGCAGCGGGCTGTCGTCCACGGCCGCGCGCAGCCGCTTCTCCACGTCCGCCGCGCCCGGGCCGGTGCGGACGAGGACGCGCTGGACGGAGTCGCGCAGGAAGCCGTACCGCTGGACCTCGCCCCGGTCGGCGAGGACGTCCCGCGCGGTGGGGTTGTCCTCGTAGATCCCGACGACGGTGAAGGTCCGGTCGCGCTCGCCCTGGCCGGGGCCGATGCTCCCCTCGATCCGCCCGCCGGTGACGAGCCGGTTCTCGCGGGCGAAGCTGCCGGAGACGGCGATCCGGCCCGGCCCGATCCCGTCGGCCGAACCGCTGGTGAAGCGGAGCTTCATGACGGCCCCCACGGTCTTCGGGTCGACGCCGGAGACCTCCCGGGCGAGGGCCCCGGCCGAGAAGGTGGAGTCGGCGACGGGCGAGGCCGTCGCGACCCCGGGCACGGCGGCGATCCGCCGGACCGCGGCCGCGTCGACGGCCGTGGTGTTGCCCCGGGTGCTGATGACGTAGTCGGCGCTCAGCCCGGCGGCCGCCTGGGAGTCCAGGGCGCGGCTGGAGGAGTGCTCGATGACGGCGAGTCCGCAGACCAGCGCGGTACTGATCATCAGGGCGACGGCGGTGGCCGCCGTACGGCGCGGGTCGCGCAGGGCGTTGTCCCGCGCGAGGTCGCCCGCGACCCCGAACCGGCCGGTGAGGCGGCCGAGGACGCGGATCACGGGGCCGGCCAGCAGCGGGGCCAGCAGGATCAGCCCGATGACGAGGATCCCGCAGCCGAACATCGCGGTCCGCAGGTTGGCGTCGGAGGCGCTGCGGGCGTCGTCCAGCGAGACCAGCAGCCCGGCGCCGGCGAGGAGCACGAGGGCGCCGGCCGCGCCCCGGATCCGGGACAGGGCCGCGGAGGGCGGCTGCTCGGCGGTGCGCATCGCCTCGACGGGCGCGATCCTGGCCGCCCTGCGGGAGGGCAGCCAGGCGGCGAGGACCGTGACGCCGACGCCGACGGCCAGGGAGGCCAGCACCGGGGCGGGTCCGACCACGAGCGGGCCCGAGGGCAGCAGGTCGTCCGCTCCGCCGAGGAGGCCGGGCAGGACGGTGGCGACACCGAGCCCGAGGGCGAAGCCGAGTGCCGAGGCGACGAAACCGACCAGGGCCGCCTCGGCGAGCACGGAGGCGACGACCTGCCGGCGGGTGGCGCCGATCGCGCGCAGCAGGGCGATCTCCCGGGAGCGCCGGGTGACGAGCATGGTGAAGGTGTTGACGATGAGGAAGGAGCCGATGAAGAGGGAGACCACGGCGAAGATCAGGGGCAGCCGCGCGTAGCTGCGGGTCTTCGTGTCGATGAAGACCGACTGCTGGGCGGCCAGCGCGGCCGTGGTGGTCGCCTCGGCCCGGTCGGCGGGCAGCAGGGCGCCGACGCGCCGGGCGAGGTCGCCCGGGTCGGTGCCGGGCGTGGCGGAGAGGTCGATGCCGGTGTAGCGGCCCGGGGTGGCGAACAGCCCCTGGGCGGTGGCCTTGTCGAGTACGGCGAGGGTGCCCCCGGCGGTCACCCGGGTGTCGGTGGTCGAGACGATGCCGACCAGCCGCAGCCGCAGGACGGGGCCGTCGGTGGCCAGCCTGACGGTGTCGCCGAGGGAGTACCCGCCGGCTTCGGCGGTGCCCCGGTCGAGGGCCACCTCGCCGGAGGTGCGCGGGGCCCGGCCGGCGGTCAGCGGGTAGCGGCCGTCCTTGCCGTCGGGGCCGGGGACGTAGGCGGCGGCCAGCTTCCCCATGGCGTTGCCGGCGCGCAGCGGGGTGCCGTCCTTGGCGGCCAGGGTGGCCGAGCCGTCGGCGGAGGGGCGGGCCGCGGTGACGCCGGGGAGGGCGGCCAGCCTCGCCGTGAGCGCGTCGTCGAGCACGGATTCGCGCTGGTCGGCGGGGGCGCCGAGGGGGTACTTGGGGTCCACGGTGACCGCGGTCCCGGCGTAGTTCCGCGCCATGGAGGCGCGGTAGGCGGCGGTGGTGGAGTCGGCGAAGACCAGGGAGCCGGAGATGAACGCGACCCCGAGGCAGACCGCGAGGACGGTCATGGCCAGACGGGCCTTGTGCGCGAGGACGTTGCGCAGGGCTGTTCGCAGCATGGCGGGCTTTCAGAAGGTGTGGCGCGGCGGACGGTCGGGGGGGACGGAACAGGGCGGGGCGGGCCGGGTCAGAGGGGCGGCGGAGGGCCGGTCAGGAGGTGCGGCCCCGGGCCTCGAAGGCGAGCATCCGGTCGAGCACCGCCCCGGAGGTCGGCTCGTGCAGCTCGTCCACCAGACGGCCGTCGGCGAGGAACACCACCCGGTCGGCGTGGGCCGCGGCCGCCGGGTCGTGGGTGACCATCACCACGGTCTGGCCCAGCTCCCGCACCGAGTCGCGCAGGAACCCGAGGACCTCCGCGCCGGAGCGGGAGTCGAGGTTGCCGGTCGGCTCGTCGGCGAAGACGATCTCGGGACGGGACGCCAGCGCGCGGGCCACCGCCACCCGCTGCTGCTGGCCGCCGGAGAGCTCGGACGGGCGGTGCGCGAGCCGGCCCGAGAGGCCGACGGTGGCGACGACGGTGTCCAGCCAGGCGGCGTCGGGCCGGCGGCCGGCCAGCCGCAGCGGCAGGGTGATGTTCTCCAGCGCGGTGAGGGTGGGCATCAGGTTGAAGCCCTGGAAGACGAAGCCGACCTTCTCCCGGCGCAGCCGCGTCAGCTGCCGGTCGTTCAGTGAGGACAGCTCGACCCCGCCGATGCGCGCCGATCCCGAGGTCACCGGGTCCAGGCCGGCCATGCAGTGCATCAGGGTGGACTTGCCCGAGCCGGAGGGGCCCATGACGGCGGTGAACCGGCCCCGGGCGAAGTCCACGGACACCGCGTCGAGCGCGGTGACCCGGGTCTCGCCCTTTCCGTACGTCTTGGTCAGGCCGGCGGCGCGGGCGGCCGGTTCGGCGAGGGCCGCGCCGGAAGGGGAGGCCGGGGAGGGGAAGTTCTGTGACATGCCTCCATCGTCACGGCCCTGACCTGCACGAACATCGCCCTGGAGGCGGGAGTTCGGCTCTGCCGAAGGACCGGTGCGCGGCGCCCGCGCTCCCCCGAAGGGCAGAGGTCCGCAGGGCGGGGCCCTGCCCTTCGGGGGGGCGTCAAGGGGCGAGGCCGGTCCGGTGGGCCAGCAGCGCCGCCTGGACCCGGCTCGTCGACCCGGTCTTGTCGAGGATGGCGCCCACGTGGGTCTTCACGGTGCCGGTGCCGATGCCGAGCCGGGTGCCGATGTCCTGGTTCGAGAGGCCCTCACCGAGCATCGCCAGGACCTCCCGCTCCCGGCCGGTCAGCCGGGCGATCCGCTCGTCCGCCGCTCCGGCGGCGCCGCGCGGCTCACCGGCGGTCAGCATCCGGGAGATCACCGCCCCGGTCACCCCCGGGGAGAGCACGGCGTCCCCGGCGGCGGCCGCCCGCACCGCGCTGATCAGCTCCTGCGGGCCCTCGTCCTTCAGCAGGAAGCCCGCGGCGCCCTCCCGCAGCGCCCGCACCACGTTCTCGTCGTCTCCGAAGGTGGTCAGCATCACCACGCGCGGCGCCGGGTCCAGGGCGAGCAGCGGGGCGATCGCGGCGAGCCCGTCGCAGACCGGCATCCGGACGTCCAGCAGCACGACGTCCGGGTGGTGCGCGGCGGCCAGCGCGACCGCCTGCCGGCCGTCGGGGGCCTCGGCGACGACCTCGATGCCGTCGGCGTGCCGCAGGATCAGGCGCACTCCGGCGCGGATCATCGTCTCGTCGTCGGCGAGCAGGACGCGGATCGGGTGGACGGGCGCGGTCACGGGGTCTCCCAGGATGTGGCGTCCCGGACCGACGGGACGGTGAAGCGGTCGATGGCGATGAGGCGCTGCGCGGGGTCGAAGCAGTAGCGGGCGATGGTCAGGGAGCCGGGCCGGGACTCGGTGGCCCCGTTGAACGGGTACACGCAGCCGGCCGTGCCGGGCGGGCGCGGCGGCTCCCGGCCGGTGGCCGCGGCGCGGACGGCCCGGTTGTCCAGGACCCCGGCACCGGTCAGGTCGCCGTAGGTCATGCCGACGCGGGGCAGCGGGGGCGGTCCGGACGGCCGGTGCGGTGCTGTGGCGTAGACGAAGAGGGTCCCGAGGGCCATCAGCACGCTCAGCCCCACCATCCCGAGGGCGAGCGTCAGCGCCTGCGCGGTGCCGCGTCCGGGCGCGGCGGCGGGCGCGCCGGCGGCGCTCGGGGATCCGGCAGGGGGCGCGGCTCCGCGAACGCCGCCGGGCGGGGCCGCGGCGTGGAGCCGGCCTTCGGCTCCGGAACCGGTCGGGGACGCACCGCGGTCCTCGTCCGCGCCCGCGGGCCGGGCAGCGGGGGCGTCGCCGGGTTCGGCGGGCAGGGCCGCCTCCACCCGGAAGCCGCCGGAGGGCAGCGGGGCCGCGTCGAAGGTGCCGCCCAGCAGCCCGATCCGTTCGCGCAGGCCGGTGAGGCCTCGGCCGGTGCCCAGGCCGGCGGCGGGAGCGGGGGCGGCGGAGGCGGGCGGGGCGCCGTTGCGGACGGTGACCCGTACCGTCTCCTCGTCGTGCGCCACGCTCACGGCGACGTGCGCCGCGCTCGCGTACCGGTGCACGTTGGTCAGGGCCTCCCGCACCACCCGGTGCACCGCCCGCCGCACCCCCGCCGGGCGGGAGTCCAGGTCCGGCCCCGTCCAGTCGAGGCGTACGGCGACCCCGCCGTCCCGCGACCGCGCCACCAGCGCCTCGATGTCGGCGCGGGTGCCGGTGGCGTCGGTGAGGGCCTCGGGGCCGGTGTCCCGGCCCAGCGGCCCGAGCACGCCGAGGGCCTGGCGCAGCTCGCGCATGGCGTCCCGGGTGGTCCGCCGGACCAGGACGGCCTCCTCGCGCAGTTCGGGGTCGGCGTGCTCCAGGGCCAGCTCCAGCCCGCCCGCGTGCAGGGAGATCAGGCTGAGCCGGTGCCCGACCAGGTCGTGCATCTCGGCGGCGATCCGGGAGCGCTCGTGGATCCGGGCCTCGCTGTCGGCGAACCGCCGGGCCCGCTCCGCCGCGTCCCCGCGCTCGCGCAGCGCCCGCACCAGGCGCCGCTGCTGTCCGTACGAGGTGCCGACCAGGCCGGGGACGAGCACGGCCGTCGGCGTCAGGACCAGCCCGAGCGCCGGGCCGTAGGGCAGCGGTCCCGGACCGAGCCAGGGCGCGGCCAGGGTCGCGCACACCACCAGCAGGACGGCAGCCGCGGCCAGCAGCCGGGCCCGCCGCCGGGCCCGGACCGTCCGCCGCGCCACGGTGTACGCCGTCGCCGCGGTGACCGGGCCGACGCAGCAGGCCAGCCCGGTCAGCGCCGCGAGGACGAGGAGGACGGCGGCCGGGAAGCGGCGCCGCAAGGGGAACAGGGCCGCACCGACCGCCAGCACGGGCAGCTGGAGGTACGGGCGCGGGAGCACCCCGAGGTAGCCGACCACCAGCCACACGCCCAGCCCGGCGAGCAGCACCCAGGCCGTCTCCGCCCCCGCGCGCACGGGGCCCCGGAGCGGACGACGGAAACGGAACGGACCATTACTCACCACGCTGACCAGTATCGATTCCGGAACCGGCGCGGGCATGCGCCTCACGGCCGATCCGCCCCTCTGCCGAAAGGCAGAGGACCCACCCCGGCGCCCGCCGGACGCGGCCCGCACGGCGCGCGCGGGGACCTCCCGGGCCCGGCGGCGACCGGCCCGGAGCCCGCTCACCGTCCGTGACCACGGAAGCTCGCCTGCGCGACGGACGTTCCGCTTCCGCGCCCGCCGACCTACGGTTACTGGTCATGCGGTTCCTCCCCCCGCGCACCCGGCGCCTCGGACTGCCCCGACGCGCCGTGTCGCAGATCCTGCTCACCCAGCTGGCCATCGCCGCCGGGGTCCTCGTGCTGGCCACGGGGCTCTTCCTGGCCCCCTTGAGCCACCAGCTGGACGACCAGGCGATGCGGCGCGCCCTGGCCATCGCCCAGAGCGCCGCGGCGGACCCCTCCCTGGCCGCCGACCTGCTCAGGTCGGAGCCGACGGCCGACGGCCCCGTCCAGGCGGCCGCCGAGCGGATCCGCAGCGCGACCGGCGCCGAGTACGTCGTCGTCCTCGACCTGAAGGGGATCCGCCGCTCCCACCCCAGCCCCGACCGCATCGGCCGGCCCGTCTCCACCGACCCCGCGGACGCCCTCGCCGGACACGAGGTGATGGAGATCGACCAGGGCACCCTCGGCCGCTCCGCCCGCGGCAAGGTCCCCCTCGTCGCCGCCGACGGGGAGATCGTCGGGGCCGTCTCCGTCGGCATCGCCTACGACAGCGTGCGCGACCGGCTGCTCGGCGCCATCCCGGGCCTGTTCGCCTACGCCGGCGGCGCCCTGGCCGCCGGGGCGCTCGCCGCCTACCTCCTCTCCCGCCGGATCCAGCGGCAGACGCGGGACCTGGCCTTCTCCGACATCGCCGGCCTCCTCGCCGAGCGCGAGGCGATGCTGCACTCCATCCGCGAGGGCGTGATCGCCCTCGACCCGGACGACCGGGTACGCCTCGTCAACGACGAGGCGGCCCGGCTGCTGGGCCTCCCCCACGCCCACCCGGACACCCTGGCCGGGCGCCCGCTGGACGAGGTCCTCGGCGCGGGCCGCACCAGCGACGTCCTGGCCGGCCGCGTCACCGGCCGCGACCTGCTGACCGTCCAGGGCCCGCGCGTCCTGGTCGCCAACCGCATGCCCACCGCCGACGGCGGCGCCGTCGCCACCCTGCGCGACCGCACCGAACTGGAGCACCTGAGCCGCGAACTCGACTCCACCAAGGGCCTGATCGACGCCCTGCGCGCCCAGGACCACGAGCACGCCAACCGCCTCCACACCCTCCTCGGCCTCCTCGAACTGGGCCTGCACGAGGAAGCCGTCGCCTTCGTGACCGAGGTGGTGGGGGTGCACCGCACCACGGCCGAGCAGGTCACCGAGAAGGTCCACGACCCCCTCCTGGCCGCACTGCTGGTGGGCAAGGCCACCGTCGCGGCGGAGCGCGGCGTCCCGCTGCGCCTCGCCCCGGACTCCCTCCTCCCCGACCGCCTGGTGGACCCCGGCGGGCTCGTCACGATCCTCGGCAACCTCGTCGACAACGCCCTGGACGCGGCGGCGGGCTCCGCCGCACCCCTGGTCGAGGTCGACGTCCGCGCGGAAGGACGCTCCGTCGTCCTGCGGGTGCGTGACAGCGGCCCCGGGATCCCCGCCGGCCGGCACGAGGAGATCTTCACGGAGGGCTGGTCGACCAAGCTGCCCGCCGCCCACCGCGAGCGCGGGCTGGGCCTCGCCCTGGTACGCCGCCTCGCGGAGCGGCAGGGCGGCAGCGCCCGGGCCGGCGGCGCAGAGGACGGAGGGGCGGAGTTCTCCGTCGTACTTCCGGAGGCCCTGCGGTGAGCGAGTCCCCGATCCACGTATTGGTCGTCGACGACGACATGCGTGTTGCCCGTATCAACGCGGCGTACGTGGCGAAGGTTCCCGGGTTCCGGGTGTCCGGCCAGGCTCATTCGGCGGCCGGGGCACTGGAGTTCCTCGCCGCCCACCCGGTGGACCTGGTCCTCCTCGACCACTACCTCCCCGACGGGACCGGCCTCGACCTGGTGCGCCGTCTGCGCCAGCTGGGCCGCCACACCGACGTGATCATGGTCACGGCCGCCCGGGACCTGGCCACGGTCCAGGCCGCCATGCGGCTCGGCGCCCTCCAGTACCTGGTCAAACCGTTCACCTTCGCCGGTCTGCGCGCCAAACTGGAGGCCTACGCGGCCCTTCGCCGCTCCCTGTCCGGCGGCGGCGAGGCCGAACAGGCCGAGGTGGACCGGATCTTCGGGGCCCTCGCCTCGGCCGGCACCCCCAACGAGCTGCCCAAGGGCCACTCCCCCACCACCGCGGAGCTGGTCCGCAGGGTGCTGCGCACGGCCGAGGGGCCCCTGTCCACCCAGCAGATCGCCGACCGCGCCGGCATCAGCCGGCAGACGGCCCAGCGCTACCTCAAGCTCCTGGACCGTGCCGGCCGGGTCTCCCTGGCCCTGCGCTACGGCGAGACCGGCCGCCCGGAACACCGCTACACCTGGGTCCCGTCGGCCGGCGCCTGAACCACCGCCCCGCGCACCTCACACCGCCCCGGCCCCCGTCAGCGAACGCACCTCCGTCTGCGCGTACTTGCGCTCGTCCGGCTCCTCGGCGGAGGTGACCGTACCCAGCCAGCCCGCCAGGAAGCCGAGCGGGATCGAGACGATCCCCGGGTTCTGCAGCGGGAAGTACTGGAAGTCCACGCCGGGGAAGAGGGATCCGGGACTCCCGGAGACCACCGGCGACAGGGCGACCAGCAGCAGCGCCGGAACCAGCCCCCCGTACACCGACCACACGGCCCCCCGGGTGGTGAACCCCCGCCAGAACAGCGAGTACAGCAGCACCGGCAGGTTCGCCGAGGCCGCCACCGCGAAGGCCAGGCCCACCAGGAAGGCCACGTTCATGTCCTGGGCGAGCAGCCCGAGCCCGATGGCCACCGCCCCGATCCCCACGGCCGCCACCCGGGCCACCGTCACCTCGCTGCGCTGCCGGGCCCGTCGCCGCCGGAGGGAGGCGTACAGGTCGTGCGCGACGGAGGCCGACGAGGCCAGGGTGATCCCGGCGACCACGGCGAGGATCGTCGCGAAGGCGATGGCCGCCACCAGGGCGAACAGCACCGCGCCCCCGGTGGAGTCGGCGCCCCCGCCGAGGAACCCGGCCAGCAGCGGCACGGCCGTGTTTCCCGAGGCGCTGGACGCCCGCACGGCGTCGGGGCCGACCAGCGCGGCCGCTCCGAAGCCGAGCACGATCGTCATCAGGTAGAAGCCCCCGATGAGCCCGATCGCCCACACCGCCGACCGGCGGGCGGCGCGCGCGGTGGGCACGGTGTAGAAGCGCGACAGGATGTGGGGCAGCCCCGCCGTGCCGAGGACCAGGGCCAGACCCAGGCTCATGAAGTCCAGGCGCGACGTCCAGCCGCCGCCGTACTTCAGGCCGGGGCTCAGGAACCGGGCCCCGTGCCCGCTGCGTTCGGCGGCGCCGGAGAGGAGCTGGTCGAGGTTCCCGTGGAAGCGCAGCAGGACCAGCACGGTGAGGACGATCGCCCCGCCGATCAGCAGGACGGCCTTGACGATCTGGATCCAGGTGGTGGCCCGCATCCCGCCGAAGGCCACGTAGACCACCATCAGCGCGCCGACCCCGACCACGGTCAGGGTCCGGGCACCGGGGCCCGCGTCCGACAGGAGCAGGCCCACGAGACTGCCGGCGCCGACCATCTGCGCCACCAGGTACAGCACGGAGACCACCACCGAGGAGGTGCCCGCGGCGATCCGTACGGGTCGCTCGCTCATCCGGGCGACGACGACGTCGGCCAGCGTGAAGCGCCCGCAGTTGCGCACCAGTTCGGCCACCAGGAACAGCACCATCAGCCAGGCCACCAGGAACCCGATCAGGTACAGCAGGCCGTCGTAGCCGAAGAGGGAGATCAGCCCGGAGACCCCCAGGAAGGAGGCCGCGGACATGTAGTCGCCGGCGATGGCGAAACCGTTCTCCATCGGGGAGAACAGCCGCCCGCCCGCGTAGAACTCCTCCGCCGAACCGTGCCTCCTGCGGCTGACCCAGGTGGTGATGCCGAGGGTGACCGCGATGAACAGGCTGAAGAGGATCAGCGCCAGTGTCTGGTGCTCGGAGGTCACCGCTCCTCCCCCCGGCCCGTGCGGCTGCGCTCCTGGCCGCGTTCCCGTTCGAACACGGTCCAGCGCAGGTCGAGCGCGGCACTGTCCCGGCGCAGCCGTGCGTGCCGGGAGTAGGCCCAGGTCAGCAGGAAGGTGCTCAGGAACTGGCCGAGGCCCGCCAGCAGGGCCACGTTGAACGATCCCACCACCGGCCGGGCCATCAGCCCCGGCGCGGCCGTCGCCGCGATCACGTAGGCGACGTACCAGAGGAGGAAGCCGGCGGTCGCGGGGACGACGAACCTGCGGTACCGGCCGCGGACCTCCTGGAAGGCGGCGCTGCGCTGCACCTCCAGGTAGATGTCGGAGGCGCTCGGGGCACCGCGGTCCGCCGGGGCCGGGCGCGGCGGAACGGCTTCCGCGCCCTCGCCCCAGCCCACGGCCAGCGCGTCGTACCAGGGGTCGTCGAGCCGGATCGTTCCGGCTTCGCGACCTTCGTGCTTGTCCACCGAACTCTCCTTGTCCGCTGCCGCCTTGGCGGCGTGCTCACAAGGATGTGCCGAATGGTCGCTTTCCGGACTGGTGTCCTGGCGCTCTTCACTCCATCAGGTGAGGGGGCGAAGAGCGCCGGGGCTCCGGATCAGGCGTCGATGCGCGAGCGGTCCAGGGTCGCGGCCGAACTGGTGATGAACTCCTTGCGCGGGGCGACCTCGTTGCCCATGAGGAGGTCGAAGACCTGCTCCGCCGCCTCCAGGTCGCCGATGTTGATCCGCCGCAAGGTGCGGTGGCGGGGGTCCATCGTGGTCTCCGCCAGCTGGTCCGCGTCCATCTCGCCGAGGCCCTTGTAGCGCTGGATGGAGTCCTTGTACCGGATGTTCTTGCGCTGGAACTCCAGCAGCGTCTGGCGCAGCTCGTTGTCCGAGTACGTGTAGACGTACTTGTCCTGGCCCTTCCTGGGCTGGACCAGCTCGATCCGGTGCAGCGGCGGGACGGCCGCGAAGACCCGGCCCGCCTCGACCATCGGCCGCATGTACCGCTGGAAGAGGGTGATCAGCAGGGTGCGGATGTGGGAGCCGTCGACGTCGGCGTCGGTCATCATGATGACCTTCCCGTACCGGGCCGCGTCGATGTCGAAGGTACGGCCGGAGCCGGCTCCTATGACCTGGATGATCGCGCCGCACTCGGCGTTCTTGAGCATGTCCGAGACCGAGGACTTCTGGACGTTGAGGATCTTGCCGCGGATCGGCAGCAGCGCCTGGAACTCGGAGTTCCGGGCGAGCTTGGCCGTACCGAGGGCCGAGTCCCCCTCGACGATGAAGAGCTCGCTGCGGTCCACGTCGTCGCTGCGGCAGTCGGCCAGCTTGGCCGGCAGCGAGGAGGACTCCAGCGCGGTCTTGCGGCGCTGCGCCTCCTTGTGCTGGCGGGCCGCGATGCGGGTCCGGGCGGCCGCGACGATCTTCTCCATCACGGCCCGGGACTGCTGCTTGTCGTCGCGCTTGGTGGAGGTCAGGAAGGCCTTGAGCTCCTTGGCGACGACGGCCGCGACGATCCGGGTGGCGGCGGAGGTGCCGAGCACCTCCTTCGTCTGGCCCTCGAACTGGGGCTCGGCGAGGCGGACGGTGACGACGGCCGTCATGCCCTCCATGGCGTCGTCCTTGACGACGTCGTCCTCGGCGACGCGCAGCAGCTTCGCGGAGCGCAGCACCTCGTTGACGGTCTTGGCGACCGACCGCTCGAATCCGGCCACGTGGGTGCCGCCCTTGGGGGTGGCGATGATGTTCACGAAGGACTTGACGTTGGTCTCGTACCCCGTGCCCCAGCGCAGGGCGATGTCCACGCCCAGCTCGCGGGTGACCTCGGTGGGGGTCATGTGGCCGCGGTCGTCGAGGACCGGGACGGTCTCCTTGAAGGTGCCCGACCCGGTCAGGCGCAGCACGTCGCAGACGGCCTTGTCCTGGGCGAGGTAGTCGCAGAACTCGCTGATGCCGCCGTCGAAGCGGAACGTCTCCTCGGTCTTGCCGGCGCCGTCGATGGCCCGCTCGTCGCGGACGACGATGGTCAGGCCGGGCACGAGGAAGGCGGTCTGGCGGGCGCGCTGGTAGAGCGTCTCCAGGGAGAGGCGGGCGTCCTTGAGGAAGATCTGGCGGTCGGCCCAGTAGCGGATCCGGGTGCCGGTCTTCCCCTTCGCCACCCGCTTGCCCTTGCGCAGGCCGCTGCCCGCCTCGAAGGGGGCGTCGGCGCCCTCCTCGGTGAACAGGCCGGGGACGCCGCGGCGGAAGCTGATGCTGTGGGTGGTGCCTCGGTCGACCTCGACGTCGAGTCGGGCTGACAGGGCGTTGACCACGGAGGCGCCGACGCCGTGGAGGCCGCCGGAGGCCGCGTAGGAGCCGCCGCCGAACTTGCCGCCGGCGTGCAGCTTGGTCATGACGACCTCGACGCCGGACAGGCCGGTCTTGGGCTCGACGTCGACCGGGATGCCGCGGCCGTTGTCACGGACCTCGACCGAGGAGTCGGGGTGGAGGACGACCTCGATGTGGTCGCAGTAGCCGCCCAGGGCCTCGTCGACGGAATTGTCGATGATCTCCCAGAGGCAGTGCATCAGGCCTCGGCTGTCGGTCGAGCCGATATACATGCCGGGGCGCTTGCGGACGGCCTCGAGGCCCTCGAGGACGAGCAGGTGCCGCGCGGTGTAGTTGGAACCGTCCCGGTCTGCTCCGGACAGCAGCGCGCTGGAAGGCACGGACGTGTCGGCGGTCACGCAGTTCGCTCCTCGCTGAATTTCTTCTCTGACCCGCTGGGGCGCAGGGGTGGCTCGGTTGCCCGTCGAAGGGTACCGAGGCCAGGTAGAGCCGGTGAAACGCCACCCTCGCGCGTTCCACAGCCTAGTCCAGATCCGTACGGGTGTTCGATCCCCCGTGAGGGTGAAGCAAACATCACGTTCCCTTCCAGGCATGAACCATTTAGGGTTCGGGCACGTCCTCATCAACATCCGGCACTCACGCCGGGGAGGACGAGAACTGCTACAAGCGAACGACTGACAACGCGAAACCGTAAAGCAACGCAATACGGCTCCTTCGCCGCCAACCGGCAGCAGCCGGCCAGCTTCGGAAGGAAGTTTCGAGGAAAAGCCGCGAGCGGGAACGTTTTCGGCCTGGTTGGATGTTGACCCTGGTACGACAGCTCGTCGAGCTAGAGAAGAGGCGACGTGACTACTGTTCTGACACCCGCGACCCCGCTGACGGCCGCTGACCGATGCGACCGTTGCGGCGCCCAGGCATATCTGCGCGTCGTCCTCCTGAGCGGTGGTGAACTGCTCTTCTGCGCCCACCACGGGCGTAAGTTCGAGCCGGAACTCAAGAAGATCGCCGCGGAAATACAGGATGAGACCGAGCGGCTGACGTCCGCTCCGGCCGCCCACGCAGCCGACCCCGAGGACCGCTGACACAAGGCCTGACCTCGCATCCGACGAGCCAGGACCGGCTAGGCCGGTCGACGGGCGGCGTCTCTGAGACCCAGAGGCGCCGCCCGTCCTCATTCCCGCGGCCCGCCCTCCCCGCTCCGGAGTCACCCTCCGGCCCCACCGCCCCCGCGCCGGGCCGTACAGGGCCCCTGGAGCCCCTGCGGAGGCCGTCCGCGCAGCGCTAGACCCCGCTCGGCCGCCGGTCCCTCTGGGGGCCGCTCACGAAGTCGATCAACGGGGCGATCCGGGTGTACACGCCCGGGCTGTCGGCGCGCCCGCAGCCGCGGCCCCAGGACACCAGGCCGATCAGCCTGCCCCGTGCCACCAGCGGCCCGCCGCTGTCCCCCTGGCAGGCGTCCTTGCCGCCCGACCGGTCGCCCGCGCACACCATGGAGTCGGCCCGGTACTGGCCGTCCGCGTTGCCCGGGTACGCGCGCCGGCAGACCTCGTCGTCGAGGACGGTGACCTGTGCCGCCCGCAGCCCGTACGCGTAGTCGCCGAATCCGCTCGTGTCGCCCCAGCCGTAGACCGCCGCCCCGGTGCCCGCGTCGTAGCCGGGGTGGCCCTCGCCGGCCATGGGGAGCACGTGGTCCGCGGGCACCGCTTCGGCCAGTTCCAGTACGGCGAGGTCGCCGGCGTTGGTGCCGGGGTCGTACGCCGGGTTCACCCGGGCCGACCGGACCGCGATCTCCCGCCCCTCGGGGGCGCGCAGCTCCGTCCGGCCGGTGATCACCCGGAAGTCGGCTACGGAGTCCACCGGACCGCCCAGCACCTGGCGGCCCAGGCAGTGGGCCGCCGTGACCACCGTGGTCGGGGCGACGAGGACGCCCCCGCAGAACTGCCCGTCGCGGATACCTCCGAACCGGTCACGGCTGGCCAGGGCCACGACCCACGGGCTGTCGGCCACCTTCACCGGCTTCCCGCCTATGACGACGCTGTCGGCCGCCACCGTGGGCGCCTGGGCCAGCGGCGCCACGGCCGCTCCCGCCACCAGGGTCAGTGCGCCCGCCAGGGCACGGGCGAAGGGACGACGCATGGGGCCTCCTGACTCCGAGTGTGCATGACTCCACCCAGAGTGGGATGCCCGGTGGCCGCGCGCACCCGCGCGGCCACCTCCGTGGGCCCGCCGGTCCGGTCAGTCCAGGTAGTCGCGCAACACCTGGGAGCGCGACGGGTGGCGCAGCTTCGACATGGTCTTGGACTCGATCTGGCGGATGCGCTCGCGGGTGACCCCGTAGACCTTGCCGATCTCGTCGAGCGTCTTGGGCTGGCCGTCGGTCAGGCCGAAGCGCATCGACACCACGCCGGCCTCGCGCTCGCTCAGCGTGTCCAGAACCGAGTGCAGCTGCTCCTGCAGGAGCGTGAAGCTCACGGCGTCGGCCGGGACGACCGCCTCGGAGTCCTCGATCAGGTCGCCGAACTCGCTGTCGCCGTCCTCGCCGAGCGGCGTGTGCAGGGAGATCGGCTCGCGGCCGTACTTCTGGACCTCGATGACCTTCTCGGGGGTCATGTCGAGTTCCTTGGCCAGCTCCTCCGGGGTGGGCTCGCGGCCCAGGTCCTGGAGCATCTGGCGCTGCACGCGGGCCAGCTTGTTGATCACTTCGACCATGTGCACCGGGATGCGGATGGTGCGGGCCTGGTCGGCCATGGCGCGGGTGATCGCCTGGCGGATCCACCACGTGGCGTAGGTGGAGAACTTGTAGCCCTTGGTGTAGTCGAACTTCTCGACCGCGCGGATCAGACCCAGGTTCCCCTCCTGGATCAGGTCCAGGAACAGCATGCCGCGGCCCGTGTAGCGCTTGGCCAGGGAGACCACGAGGCGGAGGTTGGCCTCCAGCAGGTGGTTCTTGGCGCGGCGGCCGTCCTCGGCGATGATCTCCAGCTCGCGCTTGAGCTTGGGGGCCAGCTTGTCGGAGTTGGCCAGCTTGTCCTCGGCGAAGAGTCCCGCCTCGATGCGCTTGGCGAGTTCGACCTCCTGCTCGGCGTTGAGGAGGGGGACCTTGCCGATCTGCTTGAGGTAGTCCTTGACGGGGTCGGCGGTGGCACCGGCCACGACGACCTGCTGGGCGGGGGCGTCGTCCTCGTCGTCGGAGATGACGAAGCCCTTGGCCTCGCCGCCCTCCTCCTCTTCCTCGCCCTCGGCCTTCGCCGCTTCGGGACCCTCGTCGACGGCCTCTTCGTCGCCCTCGTCCAGGTCCTTCTTGGCGGCGGTCTTCTTGGCCGCGGTCTTCTTCGCGGTGGCCTTCTTGGCGGGTGCCGCCTTCTTGGCCGCCGTCTTGCGGGCCGCGGTCTTCTTCGCGACGGGCTCGGCCGCGGGCTCGCCCGCGAGGGCGTCGGCGAGGTCGGGTTCCGCCGTTCCCGGCTCGGCCGGGGTCTCGGCCGCGGTCGCGGGAGCCGCCGGTTTGGCGGCGACCGGCCTGGTCGTCGTACGCTTGGCGGGGGTCTTCGCTGCGACGCTCTTGCGTGGGGTGCGCTTGGGCGACTCTGCGGCACTGACCATCAGCGTCACACCCTCTTCCTCGAGGATCTGGTT
The DNA here is from genome assembly GCF_040684675.1 of Streptomyces sp. NPDC089915. Classification (NCBI taxonomy): domain Bacteria; kingdom Bacillati; phylum Actinomycetota; class Actinomycetes; order Kitasatosporales; family Streptomycetaceae; genus Streptomyces; species Streptomyces sp. NPDC089915. The sequence goes on from NZ_JBFBGN010000093.1 coordinate 17,163, forward strand.
GAGGCTGCGCAGGACATTCTTCCACTGGGTCGCAGGAATCTGGTCAGCCTCGAAGGCCCGACGCACGTCATCGCCGGCGATCTGCCCCTCGGCCTTGCCCCGCTCGATGAGCGCCATCACAGACTCGGATTCGGCGATCTCCGGCGGGAGCGTACGGGATGTGCTGGCCGACACGAACAACCTCTCGGAACGATGGGAACGGGTTCCGACCCCGGCCTGGTGCTGGACCGGAGCCGACGACCACCGACTGGGGATGGGCCGGGGGCGCGGGCAGGGGCCGGGGAGCTGCACAGCACCCCAAGGGCTGCTGTCTTCCCTCCGTCGGCCATCACCGCTTAGGTCATCGCGTGACGTCGCAGAGCGTTACGCCCAATCTTCGTGGCCCAGATCACACCGGGGCTCCGGCACCCCCCGCACACCGGTGTCGCCGGGCCCGAAAACGGGCCCGGCGACCGGTGCTGCACCCGCGCGCCCCCGTGCGCCGGAGGCTCAGTGCTCGCGCGGGGCGGGGACCACGCGCTCGACCTCCGGATGCACCGTCAGAAGCTGGCGCATGGCGTTCTCGGCACCCGCGGCGTCACCGGCTGCGAGGGCCTCGACCATCCGTGCGTGGTGGGCCACGCAGGTCTCGCTGGGACGGTCGCAGGAGGTGACGGGGGTGCCGGAGACCTGGAGGGCGGCGGAGACGATGCCCGACAGGTGCTCCAGCATGCGGTTGCCGGCGACCTGGATCAGCAGCGCGTGGAACTCGTTGTCGGCGCGGGCGAAGGTGATCGCGTCGCCCTGGCCGAGGGCGTGGCCCATGATCTCGACCATGTCGGAGAGGCGCTGCTGGACGTCCGGGCGGCCGTGGCCGGCGGCGAGGCGGGCGGCCAGGGGCTCGATGGTCCAGCGGAGCTCGCCCAGCTCGCGGCGCTGGTCGTCGCGCTGGGGGCCGAAGGCGCGCCATTCGATGATGTCGGGGTCGAGGAGGTTCCAGTCGGCGACCGGGCGGACCCGGGTGCCCACGTTGGGGCGGGCGCTGACGAGGCCCTTGGCCTCCAGGACCCGGAGCGATTCGCGGACGACGGTGCGGGAGACCTCGAAGCGCTGGCCGATCTCCTCGGGGACCAGCGGCCGGTCCGCGCCGAGGTCGCCGGAGACGATCATCTGGCCGAGCTGCTGGACGAGTTGACCGTGCAGCCCGCGGCCGCGGCTGCCTGCCGCCCGGCGGCCCACACGGCTCAACTCGACGTCGGCGCCGTCCCAGTGGGGCGGTCCGACCCGGTCCGACCCGGAGGTCTCCGCATAGGGGTAGCGGTCGAGTTCGCCCGGGCCGGCGAGGCCGGTGTCGGCATGGCGGGCGGCGGTCATCATGGTGTGCGCAAGGGTACTCACGAATCCTTTGTCGGCCGTGCCTCCACCGCCCTTGAGGTCTTTGGTGAAAAGCACACGAAAGGGTGATCGGTGCCACCTACGCAATTGACGACTTATCGTAAAGAACCGGGCCTTTTGCGGGGAGTTGTGGTCCGCTTCGCCTGATGTGGCGCGAAGCGGACTTCTCCGGTCCCGCCGGAGACGGCTACCGCATCGGAACGGTCACCAACGGACCCGGCCGCGCAGTCCTGTGAACCCATAGGCGCACAACAGGACCATCAACGACAACAGCAGGGCGGCACCGACGGGTTGGGCCATCACCCGGAAGGCCCCCAGCACGTAGGTGTCCGCCTCCGTCGGCCACGGTGACGAGGCCAGACCGCGCAGCCGGGTGGCGAACCCGGCCGCGGGGTACGCGGAGGGCCCTTCCAGCGCCTTGCGCACCAGCGGTACGACCATCACCGGTACGGCGAGCACGGCCGCCAGCCCGGCCGAGGCGGAGCGGAACACCGCGGAGGCGAGCACCCCGGCCCAGGCGCAGCCGACCAGCAGCCCCGCCCAGCTCGCGGCGGGGGCGGCCCACTCCGTCCAGGTGCCCAGGGGGCCGCGGCCGAAGACGAGCCGGACCGCGGCCGCGTCGGCGGCGACGGCGAGGGCGCCGAGCATCAGGGCGAGCGCGGAGCAGACGCCGAGCTTGGCGGCGAGCAGTCCGAGGCGGCGGGGGACGGTTCCCCGGTCGGCGGCCAGGGCGGGGTAGCGGTACTCCTCGCCGAAGGCCAGCGCGCCCAGCAGCCCCGCCCCGAGCGCGGCGGGGGGCAGCGGGACCAGCTCCGGCCAGGCGGCGAGCACCCGGTCGCGGGGGGTGTGCCCGGTCCGGGCGAGCACCAGGGCGGTCAGGGCGGAGACGGCGACGACGAGGGCGGTGGTCAGGAAGGGCGCGGCGGTGCCGAGGAGGCGGCGCAGTTCGTAGCGCAGCGGGCGCAGCGGCCCGCCCACACGGCGCACGGCCGAGGCGGGGGGCTCGGAACGGGCGTGCGGGGGGCGCGCGCCGGCCGAGGGGCGGCCCTCGGACTCCGGCCCGACGACGGGCCAGGACCCGGCCCCGGTGCCCTGCTCGGCGCGGAACCCACCGCCGGGGGCGGGGCGCTGGTCCGGGCGGGCGTCGGGGGCGGCGGGGGCCGGGGCGCCCGCCACGGCCCGGAGCGGGGCTCCGGCCTCGACCCGCGCCTCCGTCTTGACCGGCCCGCCGGCCCCGGTGCGGGCCTGCGGGACGGGTGTGACGGGGGCTCCGGCGTCGCCCGTCTCGTCGGCGAGCTGGTGGACCAGGACGCCGTTGCGGAACGCCGCCTCGCCGATCTCGGCGCAGTTGCTGCCGTACACGGAGAGGCGGCTGCCGCTCTCCTCGACGATCTCCACGGCGCGGTGCGCCGCCCGGGCCTCGCGGCCCAGCACGTCGGCCAGCCGGGCGGCGTGCGGGGTGCGCACGGCGACCCTCGGGCGCAGCCGGGTGCGGGCGAAGTCCGCGGCCTCCTGGTCGGCGACGAGCCGGCCCGAGGCGATGGAGACGACGCGGTCCGCGCTGCGGGCGGCCTCCTTCGCGTCGGCCGTGGTGAACAGGACGGCCCCGCCGAGGGAGGCGTGGCCGCGCAGCAGCGCGTGCAGCCAGGCGCGCTCCCGTGGCTGGAGGCCGGCGGCGGGCTCGTCGAGGAGCAGGGTGCAGGGGTCGGCGAGCAGGGCCGCGGCCAGCGCGACGCGGCGGTCCATGCCGGCCGAGAGCGAGCCGAGGCGCTGGTCGCGCAGGCCGGCGATGCCGACGACCTCCATCATGGTGTCCGCCCGGGAGGCGGGGACGCCTACGGCCGCGCAGAGCATGCGCAGCTGGCCCCGGACGGTCCTGGACGGATGTCCCGGGACGTCGCCGAGCAGCACGCCGACCTCACGGCCGGGATGCGGGATCCGGTGCAGCGGGCGGCCGCGGAAGTAGGTGATGCCGCGGCCCGGTTCGAGTTCGAGCATGAGCCGCAGGGCGGTGGTCTTGCCCGAACCCGGCTCTCCGAGCAGGGCGGTCACGCACCCCGGGCGGGCCTCGAAGGTGAGGTCGTCCACGAGGGGCGGCAGATCTCGACGGGGTGTGCTGGTGAGTCCGATGGCCTGGAGCATCGCTTCTCTCGCAGGGTGTGAGACCGCTCTGCGGCAGGGTGAGTACCGCATGCAAGATAACGCGATATGTCCGATTTTCTATGCAACCGGTCCGGGTTGTGTCCTCCCGTGCCGCCGTCCGGGGCCGCCGGAGCCGCGCGCCTGCCGACGGCGGGGGGTCAGACCTCCGGCCGCAGCATCGGCGGGTTGAGCAGGGTCGCCCCGCCGGCCCGGAACAGCTGGGCGGGCCTGCCGCCCTGACGGGTCGTCGTCCCCCCGGCGGGCACCAGGAACCCGGGGGTTCCGGTGACCTTGCGGTGGAAGTTGCGCGGGTCGAGCGCCACGCCCCACACCGCCTCGTAGACCCGGCGCAGCTCGCCGACGGTGAACTCGGGCGGGCAGAAGGCGGTGGCCAGCGAGGAGTACTCGATCTTCGAGCGGGCCCGTTCCACACCGTCGGCGAGGATCCGGGCGTGGTCGAAGGCGAGGCCCGCGACGGGCTGCTCGGGCCCTTCCAGGAGCTCGTCGACGGGAGCCCAGCGGGCGCTGTTCGCGTCGCCGCCCGCCCGGGGCGCCGGGAGGTCGGGGGCCAGTACCAGGTGGGCCACGCTGACCACCCGCATCCGCGGGTCGCGCTGCGGGTCCCCGTAGGTGGCGAGCTGTTCGAGGTGCGCCCCGTTGTCCACTCCGGGCGCGGCCGGGTCGTGCGCGCACAGCCCGGTCTCCTCGGCGAGTTCCCGCGCCGCGGCACCCGCGAGGTCCTCGTCCCCTCGGACGAAGCCGCCGGGCAGCGCCCAGCGCCCCTGGAACGGCTGCTCTCCCCGTCGTACGACCAGCGCGCAGAGCGCGTGGCGGCGCACGGTGAGCACGACCAGGTCGACGGTGACGGCGAAGGGCGGATAGGCCGACGGGTCGTAGGGCGACATGCCGCGATCATAGTCGTCTGCCTGACGATAAACAGCGGTTTCGTGATCCCGAGGACGGTGATCTGGAACCCAGTCCGCAACCCGGCGATCAGTCGGGCCCACCGCCCGGGAGCGTCCTCACCCGCCCAGTTGGAGCCCATCGGCGGCCTCCTCCACCATGCCGACGCCGAGACGGCTGATCCGGACGGTGAACGGCTCCCCCGCCACCCGCAGTCCCGCCAGACGAAGGGCTCCGAGGGGGGCGCCCGCCCGGGGGGTCACCGCGACCGTCGACGCCGGGGCGTCGGGACGGACGCCCGCGAGGGCGGTGAGGGCGTGGATCCCCGCGGCGGCGGCCACCGCCGCCGGCCGGCAGGCCGCCGGGTGCGGGAGGGGGGCGCTGCCGGCGGTGCGCTGCTCGGCGGCGTACATCTCCGGCAGCCGGTACCCGAAGACCTCCGCCGCGTCCAGCAGGCCCCGCAGCAGGCCCGCGGCCTCCTTGTCGTGGCCGGCCTGGGCCAGTCCGGCCACGGCGACGGCGCTCTCGTGGACCCGGACGGCACCGGAGCGGTGGCCGAAGGGGTTGTGTCCCGGTTCCCGGGCCGCCATGCTCCGCAGCCCCCAGCCCGAATCCATCGCGGGGGCCCCGAGCAGCCGGGCGAGCTGTTCGGTGCGGATCCGGTCGAGCAGGCCGGGCGCGAGCTGCCCGCCGCCCAGCAGGCCGGTGTCCAGGAGGTGCGCAGCCGCCCCCGTCAGCCGGGCCAGCGGCCGGCCGTCGGGGTGGAGGGCGGCGGCGGGGCGGCCCCCGTCCGGCCCGTCGATCCAGAACCCGTCCAGGAACCTCTCCCGCAGGGCCGCCGCCCATTCCCGCCACTCCGCGGCTCCGGCCCGGCCGCACCCGTCGAGCAGGTCGGCGCCGAGCAGTGCGGCCCGGTGGGCGTGGGCCTGCGTCTCGCACCGCCGGGGTCCCGGGTCCGGGTCGGCCAGCAGGCCGTCCTCGCCCAGCGCCGAGCGGAGCCAGTGCAGGCAGCGCTCCGCGGCGGGCAGGAGGCGGGCCACCTCGTCCTCGGGCAGTCCCCACCGGCGGGCCTCGGCGAGCACCGCCGGGAAGCCGAGGGTGGCTTCGGTGCCGGTGCAGCCCGGGGGCAGCTGCGGCCCGGCGGCGCGCAGCGGTCCCGGGATCATGCCCGCCCCTGGGCCGCGGCCGGAGATCTGGCCGCGGGCCAGTGTCCGCAGGGTGGCGGCGGCGAGCCCGGTGCCGAGGGGCAGCGCCATCCGGGCGGCCCACAGCGACTCCGCCGGGGCCAGCCCGAGCCGCCAGGGCACGCCCGCCGCCGCGAAGGCGTCGCCCGGCTCCGCCGGGTCCCGCAGGAGCAGGGCGCGCAGGTCCTCGACGCTGGTCCGCAGCCATGCCTCGGCCCTCGGGTCGTCACCCTCGGCCCGGGCCTCCGCCAGCGGGTTGGCGACCTGTCCGGCGGGGGCCCGTGCGGTGCGGTCCCGGGTGGTGCGCAGTTCGATGCTGCGGGACTCCCCCGGGCCCAGTTCGAGCTGCCAGCGCAGCAGTCCGGCGGTGGCGAGGGCGTCGTCGGGGGCCGGTTCGGCGGTGGTGACGGCCAGGGCGTCCTCCGTGCTCCAGCGCAGTCCGGCCGCGTGCACCCCGGCGGCGAGCTCGGGCCCGGCGCGGCCGGCCGCCACGGCGGCCAGCTCGGCGAGGTCCGTGCCGAGCGAGACCTCCACGGGCAGGCGCAGGGGGCGGGCCGCGAAGCTGCGTACCGTGATGCGCTCGGTGCCGTCCGCGTGCCGTACCCGTTCGACCCCGATGTCGGGGTCGGGACCGGGCTCGACCCCGGTACGGACGGTGGCGGTGAAGGAGGCCCGGTCGGCCCCGAGGCTGCGTCCCTGGACGGCGACCGGGTCGCGTCCGGCGACGCGCAGCACGCAGCGGGACAGCAGCCTGCGGCCGGACCGGTAGATGCCCTCGATCCCCCGCCCGGTCAGCTGGCCGTGTTCGGGCGAGATGGCCAGGCAGGGCGCGGCGACGCAGATGACGGCCTCGTGCACGGGCGGCAGTTCGACCCGCCGTCCGCTCCCCGCCCCGGGCTGCGGAGCCGCCCCGGGGCCGCCCGGCCCCTGCGGCGGTCTCCCCGCCGGCCCGTCGGGCGCCGTCCCGGACGGGGTGCCGGCGCTGCCGGGCCCCGAAGCCGCCGTCCCCGGACCGCCCTCGGGGCCGTGGCGCTCCCCTGCGGGACGCTCGGAGGGGCGCCCGGCGGGGTGCCCGGCCGGATGACCTGGCGGGGCCCCCGGCGACCGCGCACCGGGGACGTCGCGGACCCCGGACGGGGCCCCGTCCGTCCGGGCTTCGGAGCCGGACTCCGCGACCGGCGGGCGGGAGCCCGGTGCGGGGGCGCCGCCGGGCGCCTGCCGCGGCGGGCGGGTGGTGGGAGCGGGTGCGGTTCCGGGCGGGCCGGTTTCGGGTGCGGGGGGAGTCATGTGTCGCCTTGTCTTCGCTCCGGCCGGTTCCGCTGGGCGGCGGCGCGGCCGGACCCCCACCGCCCACCGGCTGAACGCCCCCACCCCCGCCCGGGTCACGGGCCCCGGTGGCGGCGGCCCGCACCGGGTGGCGCGTGGGCGGCGTGCGCCCGCGCCCACGGCGCCTCGCGGCCGCCTCGGGGGACGTCCCGGGACGGGGGCCTGACGGGCGTTCATCGTCCGCTCCCCTCGGTGCGGCGCGAGGGGCGGCGGCGCGGCCCGGTCCGGCGGCCGGGCGGCCGCGTGGTGGCCGCGGTGCGCTTGCGGCGGGGTTCGCGGCGCCTGCGCTCCTCCCGCAGGCACTGCCGCAGCCCCTCGGGGTCGATGCCCTCGTTGCAGGCGTGGTGGAGCAGTTGGGCGAAGCGGTACTCGGAGTCCGCCCGGAGGGCCAGTCCGAGGGCAATACGGGCGGTCGGCTCGTCCCCGCTGGACCAGGAGACCCAGCCCGCCAGGGTGAGCGGGGCGGCGGCGTGCTCCCCGTAGACGCCGACGCAGCGCCGGGCCAGGGCCCGCCAGAGCCGCAGGGCCGGGGCCGCCTCGTCGCCCTCCATCCACTCGGCGGCGATGTCGCGGATCTCCCGGTCCTGGAGGCCGAGGATCACGGCGGCGGCCTCGTCGTGGCCGAGCAGGGCGTCGTCCCAGTCGTCCGCGCGGGGGCCGCCCTCGGCGGGCGGGGCGAGGGTCAGGCGCCGCATGAGGGTCCGGGCCAGGCCGAGGGTCTGCGCGCCGACCTCCTCGCGGGTCTCCCCGTCGAGGATCCTCGGTACGAGGGACGCGGCGGCCCGCTCCAAGGCCTGCTCCTGCTCGGCGGCCCAGGATCCGCCGAGCGGTGCCAGCCGCTTCTCGATGTCCCTGAGGGAGCCGCGGACCCGGAGCCCGGCGAAGGTGGCGGCCGCGGCCATCACCGAGGTGCCGGGAGCCTCCAGCGGCGTCCCCTCGGCCGGGCAGCAGTCGGCCTCGGGGCAGACGTACGACCAGTAGCGGCCGTCGGAGAGGCACAGGGCCTCCAGGACCGGGACGTCCAGGGCGCCGCAGGCGGTCCGCACGCGCTGGGCCAGCGGCCGCAGACGGGTCATGACCCGCTGCGCGCTCTCCCCGCCGGCCGGGTCCTGGCAGAGGAAGAGCACGATGCCGTCGGGCTTGTCGCCACGCCGTTCACTCGCCTTGATCAGGCATTCGGCGACCTGGCGGGCGGTGTCCTCCCATTCGGCGGGGGCGGCGGGGATCCCGACGCGGAGCCGGCCGCCGAAGCGGCCGCGCTCGCCGTGGACGGCGACCATGACGAGGGAGTCGGTGGGGTGGAAGCCGAGCATGTAGGGCAGCGCGTCGGCCAGTTCGGCCGGACTGCGCAGGGTGATCTGGGGGTCGGTGGGGGCTCCGGCAGGGCTGATGGACGGCCGGCCGGACGTGCTGGGCGATTCGTGGTTCGTCGTCATGGCTCGACGGTCCCGTGCCTGATCCGATCCCGAAACCCCTGTGGATATCTAGTTCAACCTTCAACATCCACAGCCCGGAGCGCGCATTGGCGCGATGTCAGAGGGATCGGGTTGCATGGGGGCATGAACGCAGACCTGAGGTCCTCAGCCGATTCCGTACTCGCCCGCCTCGTGGGCGACCCCACGGGCACCGCACGGCTGCGCGAGGACCAGTGGAAGGCGATCGAGGCCCTCGTCGCGCACAAGCGGCGCGCCCTGGTCGTCCAGCGCACGGGCTGGGGCAAGTCCGCGGTCTACTTCGTCGCCACGTCCCTGCTGCGGGCGAGCGGCGCCGGACCCACCGTGATCGTCTCCCCGCTGCTCGCGCTGATGCGCAATCAGGTCGAGGCCGCCGCCCGTGCCGGCATCCGCGCGCGCACCATCAACTCCGCCAACCCCGAGGAGTGGGAGGGCATCCAGGCCGAGGTCGCCGCCGGCGAGGTCGACGTCCTGCTCGTCAGCCCGGAGCGCCTCAACAACCCCGATTTCCGCGACCAGGTACTGCCCAAGCTGTCCGCCGCCACCGGCCTGCTCGTGGTCGACGAGGCCCACTGCATCTCCGACTGGGGGCACGACTTCCGCCCCGACTACCGCCGGCTGCGCACGATGCTGGCGGACCTCCCGCCGGGCGTCCCGGTCCTGGCGACGACGGCCACCGCCAACGCCCGGGTGACGGCCGACGTGGCCGAGCAGCTCGGCACCGGTGCGGGCACGGACGCCCTGGTGCTGCGCGGCCCCCTCGACCGCGAGAGCCTGAGCCTGGCCGTACTGACCCTGCCCGACGCCGCGCACCGCCTGGCCTGGCTCGCCGACCACCTCGGCGATCTGCCGGGCTCCGGGATCATCTACACCCTGACCGTGGCCGCCGCCGAGGAGGTCACCGCCTACCTGCGCCACCGCGGCCACACGGTCTCCTCGTACACCGGCAAGACCGAGAACGCCGACCGCGAGCAGGCGGAGAACGACCTCCAGGCCAACCGCGTCAAGGCCCTCGTGGCCACCTCCGCCCTCGGCATGGGCTTCGACAAGCCCGACCTCGGCTTCGTGGTGCACCTCGGCTCGCCCTCGTCCCCCATCGCCTACTACCAGCAGGTCGGCCGCGCCGGCCGTGGCGTCGAGCACGCCGAGGTGCTGCTGCTCCCCGGCCGCGAGGACGAGGCGATCTGGCAGTACTTCGCCTCGGTCGCCTTCCCCCCGGAGGAGCAGGTGCGCCGCACCCTCGACGTCCTGGCACAGGCCGGCCGCCCCCTGTCGCTGCCCGCCCTGGAGCCCCTGGTCGACCTGCGGCGGACCCGTCTGGAGACGATGCTCAAGGTGCTCGACGTGGACGGCGCGGTCCACCGGGTCAAGGGCGGCTGGACCTCCACCGGCGAACCCTGGGCGTACGACGCCGAGCGGTACGCGTGGGTCGCCCGGCAGCGGGCCGCCGAACAGCAGGCGATGCGCGACTACGCGGCGTCGACCGGATGCCGGATGGAGTTCCTGCGCCGCCAGCTCGACGACGAGGAGGCCGCGCCCTGCGGCCGCTGCGACAACTGCGCCGGCGCCCGCTTCGCGGCGGCGGTCTCCTCCGCCTCGCTCGACACCGCCCGGGGGGAACTGGGCCGCCCGGGGGTGGAATTGGAGCCGCGCAAGATGTGGCCGACCGGTCTGGCGGCGGTGGGCGTCGACCTCAAGGGCCGGATCCCGGCCGGCGAGCAGGCCGCGCCCGGGCGGGCACTGGGCCGGCTGTCCGACATCGGCTGGGGCAACCGGCTGCGCCCGATGCTCGCCGCCCAGGCAGCCGACCAGCCGGTTCCGGACGATGTGGCCCAGGCCGTGGTGGCCGTACTGGCCGACTGGGCCCGGGGACCGGGCGGCTGGGCCTCCGGCGCCCCGGACGCCCCGGAACGGCCCGTGGGCGTGGTCGCGCTGCCCTCGCGCAGCCGCCCGCAGCTGGTCGCCTCGCTGGCCGCGAGGATCGCGGAGGTCGGTCGGATCCCGCTGCTCGGAGCGCTGGAGTACACCGATCTGGCCCCGGAGTTCGGGCTGCCGTCCTCGAACAGCGCCCAGCGGGTCCGGGGGCTCCACCAGGCGTTGACCGTGCCGCCAGCCCTCGCGGCGAGCCTGTCGGAGGTCCCCGGTCCGGTGTTCCTCGTCGACGACCGCGCGGAGAGCGGCTGGACCCTCGCAGTGGCCGCCCGGCTGCTGCGGCGAGCAGGGGTGAAGGGGGTGTTTCCGCTGGTGCTCGCGCTTCAGCCGTAGCGGAATGAGTCGTCACCGGCGTGGCGGGGCAAGGATATGAACGGCATACCGGCGAATTCCGGTCCGCGTCCTCAAATGCTCATTGCCCCACCGTCGCGGGCCACGCGAGAATCGGAGTGCTCCCGCTCGGCTCGTCGGCACTCTCCTGGGCCGCGCTGCGGCGCGCCCACACCTCAGCCGTGCCCGTTCGCGGGCGTGTACCCGAAGGGAGGACCGTGACCTTCGGTTTCGCCCCGCCCGCGACCGCGTCCTTGAACACGGCCACCGGTGGCACCAGTCGGCACGGCCGACTGCTCGAACCGTCCGAGTGGACCGCGGCGGGGGTTCCCCTGCTGCGCAACCCGCGCGAGGTGGTCAGCGGCCTGCACTCGCGGCACGGCCCCGTGCCGTCCACCGCCGTCATAGCCGTGCTCGGCCCCGAGGAACGGCTCGTCGCCAGCGCCTCGTTCGTACAGCGCTCGGCCTCGGCGGACGGCTGGGAGTACCGCAACGCCCTGCTGTCCCGGCTGCGCCGGGTCATCCCGCACGACCTGCGGCGGCGCACCCCGGTCCGGACGGCGGTGCTGATGTACTGCCGCGACGGGGACGAGCGGTGGACCGAGGAGGACGGGGCGTGGATGTGGGGGCTGCGAGACGCCTGCACCCTGCACGGGCTGCGCTGCGGCGCGTACATCACCCTGACTCGTGGGGGCTGGCAGGTGATCGGCGAAGGCCGGGGCGGACGGCATCCCGGCTCGGAGTCCCGGCCCGAGCGGCTCGGTTCCATGACGGAGATGGCGCCGCTCCCCCTGAGCACCGCCGGCGGCACGGTCGAGCCCCTGCGCCGGGCGGCGGCCCGCTAGGGCCTGTCGTCAAACTCCCGTCGTCGCCCGAAGGGCGGCCCCGCGGCGTCTGGTGCGTGCTCTCGGCGTGCCGGGCGGAAGCCCGCGTACT
>NZ_JBFBGN010000094.1:0-27844 GCF_040684675.1 Streptomyces sp. NPDC089915
GGGACGACACGTCTACGAGGTTATCCGGGCCCACCGACAACGGCCGCCCGCCGCCGCCCCGGAACGCAAAGGCGCCTGGCCCCTCCGCTGCGCTCCGGGGCAGGGACCCGCTTCGCTGCGCTCAGCGGGGCTCGGCTTCGCTGAGCCAGGGCCGGCCCTTCGGGCCGGAGTCCTGCGCTGCGCTCCGGACTGTTCGGGGTTCCGCTGCGCTCCACCCCGAACTGCCTGCTCCGCAGGCTCGGGTGACCCCATTTCACGGGGCCCGGGCCTTCGACCCGTTGGGCGGGTCCGCTCCGCTCCCCCACCCGGGTCCTTCCGGCTCCGCCTCCAGGAGCAAAGGCCCGCTCCGCGGGCCAGCCGGCAACAGGGGAAGCGGCCGGGCGCCCGGGGTCAGCCCACCACCATGACTTTCTGGGCTTGGCGCCCATTGGGGCCGTCCTTGATGCCGAAGACCACCCTCGCGTTCACCGCCAGCGTCCGAAAGCCCTCGGCGATGATCTCGGTGTGATGGACAGGGACCTCCTCACCATCATCGGACTTAATCGTCCCCCACCCCTTCGAGTCATTGAACATCGTCACCGTGCCATTCGGCATTCCAGCACCTTCCATCATCCAAGCGGGAACCAGCCGGATCCTGCCACTACCCGATACAACGGAAACCACCCAAACGGGTACCAGACCAGAGCCCTGCCCTCCACCTGAACGGCCCGCTTCACGGGCCTGGATGACCCCGTTTCACCGGATCAGGGCCTACGACCCGTCGGGGTGTCCGCTCCGCTCCCACCCCGAGCCCTTCCGGCTCCTCCTCCAGGACCAGCCCGCTACGAAGGGGGACTCTGAGCGGGAAGGCTTCTCAATTCCCGGCCCAGGCTTATCCCTGGCATGTCCCCAAGCGAGACGCGCTCCTCTCGGAGCTTCTCACCGGCATGATGAAGTGCCACTGACATCAAGAGAGCGGAGGGCGCCGTGAGTCGGACCAAACGATGGGCACTCATAAGCGCGGGGCTGTGCCTGGTCACCTGGATAGCCGTCACAGCAATCGCCCTACTCCCAGCCGCCCAGGACATCCAAGACGCCCTGAGTAAATGGCTCAAAGCCCTCGCTGCCGCCCCCGCAATCATCATGGTCATCGGCTTCTGGGTCATCGGCGCAAGCGGCGGACAACCAGACGGCAACTGGGGCAGCAACCCAGGCAGCCACCCAAACGGCATCGACCTCTGAGGACAGAGGCGCTCACGTCGCTGCTGGCACCCGGACCACTGAGTGCCATGGCCTTCGACCCCGATGATTCATTCTGAGTCCCGGATGAAAACATGAACCAGACGGTCGCGGCGGTCCGGGGCCAAGGGCTCACACCTGTCGAGGATCAACCGACCTGCGCAACCAGGCCCCGAACTCAAGACTCCGCAGGTCAGACGTCTGGCATCCCCGGACACTACGCAGATCCAGTGAGCGAACACAGCCGCCAACCCGCTCAGTCAACCTGCATAACGCCAGGTCAGAAACATGACGACCGCTCAGATTCACTGACCGGCGACAACCGCGGACGGCCCCACCACATCGCCCATCACCCGGTGAGACGCCGGGGTGGCTCGACTGACTCCTTGCCTGCGGGGTGGCGGGGTGTCCGCTGGCTCCCACACCCAGACTTCCGGCTGCGCCTCCCGCCAGTCAGGGCTCACACGCGGCCCCTGGCTGGCAGGAGCAGGGTCGTGGGGGCTAACGGGTACTGTCGAGGAGTGCCGTGGCCGTTTCGAGATCGACTGCTGGGTCCCCTGTTGCCTCGACAGCAGCAATGAGCTTGTCGAGCAGGGCCGGGGACATCTGATGAGCCAGGCCGTCTCGGAGTTGGATGGTGTCGAAGTGGGCGTCCTGGTCGTATCCGTAGAGGTCGGCCAAGAGTGCTTCAGGAGTGGGTTCCACTGGGGTAGTCCCTTTCTCGCGGAGGAGGGCAGGTCACCGTGCTCGCGCTCGGCAGGGAGCAGCAGAGCCAGGCTGGTGGACATTGGTTCAATCACACTCGGCGTAGCCGTTGGCAATGAGCATGGCCTTGCCCATCAGCCGGACGACTTCCTCGGAGAGCCCCCAGCAGTCATAGCGAAGAGAAACGGGAAAGTCTCCGTACAGACTGAGGGCGAAGTACAAGACTGTGAGTTCCTCACTGTGGTCTCCGAGTTCCCCTGCCTCGATAGCGGCGCGGAGCCTCGGGACCTCGAAACCGGCCCACACCTCCCCTTCTCTACTTCCCCCTTCGACGTACTGGAGCAGCCTCGGGTCCTCCAGCCACACGCCTGTCCGCTCCAGCAACCAGACCGCCGCGTCCAGAGGCCACAGGAAGTCCGTGCCGCGCTTCAAAGCCTGAAGGAAATCCGCAGATGGCATCTCAGAAAAATCGATCACTCCACGAGGGTAGGCACCCGGTTCGCACCCACCGCTCAACACAGACAGTCCGGGAACGTGCGATTCATTTTGACACCCGGATACAGACAGGAAACGGCCCCACATACCGCTCCAGCCGATCCTGCGACGGTGCCTGTCGAGGAGCAGTGAAACTGCGCAGTATTCAACCCACCTGCACAACGCCAGGTCAGACATGAAGGCTGCACAGATTCACTGACCAGCGACACGATCCGCGGTTGCGGGTGATGACCACGAGGGGGCGGGAAGGGACACCAAGCGGATCTGGTGGAGTTGGTGGTGGGGTGTCCGCGCGGCCGCTACCGGTCGGCGGTGAGCTTGCCCGCGGCGGCCCAGCTGTCGGCGGGGACCTCGTGGATCCAGACCTGGACGGCCTCGGCGGGCAGCTGCAGGGTGTCCACGAAGGCGTCGGTGATCCGCGCGACCAGCTCGCGCTTGAGCTCGATGCTGCGGGGGCCCTGCTGGACGGTGACGATCGGCATGGTCTGCTCCTCAAAACCTCAAAGCGGCCGCGCCATCCGGCTCCCGATGTCCGGTCCGCGCGCTGGGAACAGTCCACCGCAGAGCCCGGCGGCGAACCAGACTCGCTTCGCTCCGGCAGCGATCACGACTCGTGATCGTGCGCGGCCCGCCCCCGGCAGGCCGCGACCAGCAGCTCCGGATGCGGCACGGTGCGCCGCACCCCGAGCGCCAGCGGCAGGGCCAGCACCCGGTCCCGCAGCCGCCGGAAGGCGATTCGCGGATGACTGGTCAGGCGGGCATTGGCCGCGTAGACCACCGTCCACATCGGGGTACCGGTGCCGATCGCGGCCAGTGTGTCCTGCAGGGTGCTGGACGCCAGGCCGGGGACGGGCTGGAAACCGGCCCGGTCGCAGGCGGTGAGCACCAGGTCGACACGCTCGCCTTGGTAATGCACGCGGGTTCTCTCGCGGTGTGTTCTTCGGTCCGCCGGCGCGCTTGCCACCCGCTTTCAGCGGAAGTGGGCGTCGGCCACATTGGTTTCGCTCCTGTCCCTCTCGCCGCGCACCACGACACCAGCACCCGCACTGCCGAACGGCTCTTCCCTAAGCCGGGTCGGCCGGGCCGGCGACATGGGCACACCGAGCACGGACGCCGCCCGAAACGGAATCGGCCACCCACCTTCGGTGTCCACCGCGCAACTCACTCGTGCCTGCGGAGATCCAGCTGCCTGGCCCCGGTCGAGGACCCTTTCCGCATCGCTCTCGGCCGTCCAGAAGCAACTGCTCTGCGACGCGAGCGGACGCGGGCCTCCAGGCTCGGCACCGCTGGCGCCATCCAGACTGACCGCCCACGGACGGCTGGCAGGAGATGGACCTACCGGGTGATCACAGCTCACGGCCGCTATCCCTCAGCGGGTTGACGCAACGCCGCTCGCTTCCGGCCCCGCCTATCCGTCACGCCCCTACAGAAGCCAATCACTTTCCCCTCCAACCACACTCTCCCCTGAACAAATAAAGTCCGGCCGGTCACCGCCACCGGAAAGGGCGCCTGACCAGTGCACATGCAAGGTGCGGGATCAGGTCGGTATCCCGGGCAGTTTCCCCCTCCTGCGTCCCCCTCGGTATCCCCCTCCTGCCTCCCCCACTTCTTCCCCCTCAGCTGTCCAAGGCCGTGCAGGGGTTGGCGAACACCGTGCGCAGGGCAGCGGCGTCGCAGGTGCCAATAGGGGCTCCAGCAGCCCAGGCGGGCCAGCTCGCGGCGACCGCCTCGGTCAGGCCGAGGCCTGGGCCGGGGTGGGGTGGCGTCGTGCCGGGCTCTGAGCGGGCGGCCCCCGGGGTGGGGCCGCAGTGGCCGCGTCTGCAGGAGTCGGCCCCGACAAGGTATCCGCTGCCTGGGAGACGCGACCCCCTGCTCGATGAAAGGTGCCGCGATCGGCCGCACCGCTACCCGCTTCGACCGCACCCGCGCCGGATCGGCTCCCGGCCGACCCACGGTGGTGGCAGCGGTGAGATGGCTGGTGAGGTCACCGGGGCCCGGGTTCGCCACCGGTGAGTTCTGTCGGCAAGGCTCTGACCTGCGGTGGGGAGCTTTCACTCGGAGGCGCGAACTCACCGGTGACTCACCAGCAGCACTGTTCCCGTCCGTGACACCGGGGGAGGTGGGAATGGAGAGGCACACCCCGCCAGCACGCCAAGCACCGCGGTGACGTACGTCGTCGGCCATCTGCGGCCTGCGGAAAGCCTGTGGTCTGTTGCCCGGCAAACCCTCGGCAGCGTCTCCGTTGACGAGGACGTGTTCCGATCGGGAACCATCCCCGCGGGTGCGAGGTCGGCTTAGCGACCTTATCCCTGGTCAGCGCCACGCGCGGTCCGGGCTTCACGGTCGGCGGCCGGTGGTGTTCTCGAGGAGGACACGGTTACGAGAACGCGGCGATGGACGCGGACCGGATCAGCTCGGCCGGGATCCCCGCCCGCACCGGCGGGCCGCACCGGCAGGCGGGGTGGGCGCGCACTCGGGGACACCGCATACATGCTCACCTGGCCCACGAGGGCGCAGGACGGCGCGGTGGGGCCGGCAAAAGTAGGGTCCGGTCTGAGTTTTGCGGGTGGAACTGCATGGTCTGCGCGCGCTGCCGCCGGTTGGCTGAAGGCACACGCACAGCACGGCTCCGGCAGCCGCCGGGCGAGAGAGAGTTCCCTGATGAGAATCCGAAGCGGCATCGCGGCGTCCCTGACCGCGATATGCGTGAGCATAGCGCCTTCGGCTCAGGCGGCCGAGCCTGACTTCAGGGACTTCGACATATCGGCTCGCACCGTTCCCTGCCCCCCGACGCCCCGAGGCCTCGGGTACAGGCAGGGCGTGGTGCCGCGGCTTTCCCACCTGTCGCCATCGCGCAGGACGACGGACCCACCGGCACGACACCACATACACGGCTACCGGGCAAGGCACCACTGGGCACCGCGGTTCTCCGGGCAGGCCCGGAAGGCTGCTCGTTCGCGGCTCATCGGGTCGGAGCGGATGCCTTCGACAGCCCTCGGTGGCGGCCTCCGCGAGCGTGCCGTGGGACCCGGCCGCGCGGTGTCGTGTGCCACCGGAGTCCTGGGGCCGCGCTGACAGCCGGGGCGACCTCCCGTACGTAGTACGCCTCGTCGGAGCTTGCGGGCGGCCGCTGGTCCGGTGTGCGAACGGGTCGGCCGCCGGACGTCAGTGACCTTCGCCGCATTCGTGATTTTGGGTCAGCTGCGGATGGTGGACGGTTCCGTCGACCTGCGAGGACGTCGTCCGCATACGACCGTCTGCATCCGCGCACCGTCAATGGCTTTCCGCGGTCCAGCCCTGGAACGCGGTATTTCAGAGAGAGAAAAACGATGAAAGCAAGAATCGCCACGGCCGCCATCGCGGTTACCGTGCTCGCCGCCGGTTCCGGCGCCCTGATCACCGTCGCCACCGCCTCCGCTGCGGAGACCGCCGCCGTCGCGGTCTCGGCCGAGGCCGCGACGGTCGCCGCGAAGCCGGCGGCCACGGTGGCGGCGGAGCCGAACGCCACCGTCGCGGCGGAGCCGAACGCCACGGTGGTGGCGGAGCCGGCCGGCTCCACACTCGCTCCGCAAGCGGGCGGTACGACGGCGCCGCAGCTGCAGCCGAGTAAGACCCCCGCTCCGACGGGCACCCCGCAGCCGGGCACGACCACCACGCCTCCCCCGAAGCCGAGCAAGAACCCTACGGGCTCCCCTCAGCCGGAGAAGCCGGGTGAGACCTACAAGGGCTCCGCGACCTTCTACTCCCCCGGCCTGGGTGCGTGCGGGAAGATGATCAAGGAGAGTGACCTCGCCGTCGCTCTCGACCCCACCACGTTCGGGCCCGGGTATCCGTCGAGCAACTGCGGACGCAAGGTCGTCATCACCTACAAGGGGAAGTCCATCACGGTGACGGTCCTCGACGAGGCTCCCGGCGCGGGCCGGCACGGTCTCGACCTCACCCCGGGGGCGTTCAAGGCACTCGCCCCGCTCGACAAGGGCAAGCTCGACGTCACCTGGCGCTTCGCGAAGTAGCGCGTCGGGCGGGGAGGCGGCCCGGCACAAGGAGCCGCGTCTCCAAGGCCGGCCAGGTCGGTGAGTACGGCGAGCGCATCGCCACCGCCTTCAAGGCGTCCCGAACCGGTCTTGCGGCTTCACGACCTCACCGGCTTCTTCGCCGCGGCGATGCGGCAGGTTTGCGGGGCCATGATCCGTTCCCTGATCGACAGGAAGACGTTGAGGCCGGGCCGAGCCGGCGGAGGGGGCCGCGTGCCGGCCGCGTCGTCTACCTGTCCTCCTAGAAGTGGTCGGGCTTCAGCATTTTGAGCAGTCTGGTGTGGGTGGGGCCCAGACCGCGTGTCTGCTTCATGCTGCGCCGCACGCCGACGACGCCGGGTCCCAGGAGGTAGTTCGTCGTCACGATGGTCGCCTGGTGCGCCAGGAGGAACTCCAGAACGTGGAGTTGCTTGGCACTGTTGCGTGACAGACGGCTCAGGGCGGAGAGCGGGACGACGAGGCCGGGCCGGCTCTCCGCCTGCCTGAGCAGGTGGATGAGGGCCTGATCGAAGCGCGGATCGGTGCCGGAGGCCACCACGGACTGGCCGTCGCCGAGGGGCCGTGTCTTGCTGGCCTGCGCCTGGAACATCTCCTCAGGGCCGGGCAGTGCCGGCCGGGGCGCCTCGGGCAGGACGTAGCTGTCCTCTCCGCCTGCCGGGGATTCCATCACATTCCACAGGGTGGTCAGGCCAGGGTGTTGGGGGTGAGCGGTGTGCAGGGCTGTTCCAGAAGGGATCCGAGAGGGCCTGCGGCTGCTTCGGTTATGGCCTCGATGTCCGCGTCCCGGATGGGGCCGCCGAGCGCGTGGAACTCCTCCAGCCTGCTGTTACGGACAACGACGACCACAGCGGCCCGCAGCCATGCCGGTGCCGACAGGGGACGGTGCTGACTGACTTCTTCCAGGAAGGGGGTGGCCAGCACGTCCGCATATCCGCTCGGCAGCGCCGCGAACATGCGCGCACGACAGATGACGTCGACGATGACACCGTGCGCATCATCGTCGCTCAGGCCCGCACGATCCAGGAGGCCGGGCAGGGTCGTGTGGCAGAACGCGCTGACGAACTCCGTGTCGTGGATGCCGTCGCCGCCTGTGTCCGCAATGGTCATGCCCGCCCCGTTCCCCGTGCTGCCTACTTTCCGGCAGCCTGGTTTCCCGCCTCCGGTTCACCGCCGGGAACCGGACTCTCTTCGGGCTGGACCCCGTTCGGCGCCGGACCGGTGCGATGGCCGACCGGATCTTCGCCTGGTGGTCCGCGTGACCGCAGTGATGTGAGGCCGTCAGGGCTGCTGAGGGCCTGGTCACGAGGCCCCTGGCGCAGAGCGGACACCGCCCGGTGCGGTCCGCCTTGGGTGGTCATGGGCGCCGGGCGGGGTCGTCGCGGAGGTGTGTCAGTGCGGGTGAGACGGTCGGACGCGGAGGATTTCGGTGTGGAGGGTGGGGGTGCCGTCGACCGGTGTCGGGGTCTCCGGGGTCGGGGCGATTCCTCCGGCGGCTACCTTGTCGAGTGTTGCCAGGCCTTCGGGGCCGACCGTGCCGAAGACCGTGTAGTTCGGGCGTAGTGCCGAGTCGCCGTAGACGACGAAGAACTGTGAGCCGTTCGTGTTCGGGCCGGCGTTGGCCATGGCCAGGAGGCCTCGGCCGTAGAGGCGGCGGGTGCCGGTGGGATCGGTGGGTGCGGGGGGCAGGTCCACCGGCAGCTCGTCCTTGTACTTGTAGCCGGGCCCGCCCTCACCGGTGCCGGTCGGGTCGCCGCACTGCAGGACCTTCAGTGTCGGATACGCCGTCAGGCGGTGGCACACCGTGCGGTCGTAGAAGCCGTGCCGTGCCAGGTGCAGGAAGCTCTGGACCGTGCAGGGTGCCTTGGCCCGGTCCAGGCGGAGGGGGAGGGCGCCCTGGCTGGTCGGTACGGCCAGGTCGACCGTGCCCCGGCTGGGAGTGTGCCGCGGGTCCGGCGGGAGCGGGACGAAGCGGGCCGGCGGCTCGTCGGGGGTCTGTGCGTACTGGCAGGGGCCGTGCGTGGTGCGTGGCGGAGCGCTGTCGGAGGCGGTGGCGACGCTCCCGCCGGACACGACTAAGCCCACGGCCGCGAATGTGCTGATCAGTGCTCGTTTCATCTCGCACGTCCTTCTGATGATCGCCAGGTCCTGAAGCGGTCGCAGTCTAGGGCGTGGGTTCGGTCTGCGGGAGTGGACATGCCAGGACAGCTTGAGCTGGTGTCCCTGGGGAGTGGTCGGCGGGACCGGCGCTGCCTTCGCCGGCGTGGGGCGGGGAGGTCTACGGGATGCGGTGCGGTGGGTGCTTGCCGTGGGGGCGCCGTCGTCATTGCCGCGGTTCTGGCGGGGGGGCGATGTCCGGGGTGGTGGTGCGGCGTGGGTGCCGGAGGGTGGGGTGGGGTGGTGTGTAGCGTCCGGGTTTGAGGGGTTTGTGCTGTCGGGTCGGTGGGGGCGGCCGGCTCTGGGAGGCTGATGTGGCGGGTGAGCGGATCGGGCTGGCCGAGGTGCTGGCTGCGGCGGAGGACACCGCGCCGGTGCACTCCCTGAACGTGGTGGGGCGGCATCTGCGGGAGCGGTTCGACGCGCGGTACGTGTCGTTCCTGTTCGTCGACGTCGTCGGACGGCGGCTGCTGCGGGTGCGCGATTCGGCTGCCGCGCAGCCGGAGGAGGCTCCCGCCGCGGAGGTGGCGCTGTCCGGGCAGGGCGTCTATGACGAGGTCCTGCGGGGGCAGCGGCTGCTGCTGGCGCCGGACGGCGGGGACGAGCAGCGGGTCCTGGTCCCGGTGACCAACCGGGGCGACACGATCGGCGTGCTGGAGCTGTTCCTCGCCCGGGCCACCCCGGAGGTGCTGGAGGAGGTGGAGGAGGCCGCGCACGCGCTGGCGTACATCATCGTCACGGACCGGCGCTTCACCGACCTCTACCACTGGGGCAACCGCATCACGCAGGTCAGTCTGTCCGCGGAGATCCAGCACCAGCTGCTGCCGTCCGCCTCCTGCTGCGAGGCGCCCGAGTTCACCCTCGCCGCCGCCCTCGTCCCGGCCGCCGACATCGCCGGGGACACCTACGACTTCAGCCTCGACGGCAACACCCTGCACCTGTCGATCACCGATGCCATGGGGCACGACGTGAACGCCTCCCTGATGGCCACCCTCCTGGTCAGCGCCTCCCGGGGTGCGCGCCGGGCGGGTGAGGACCTGGCGGAACAGGCGCGGCAGACGCACCGGGCGCTCCTGGACCACGGCCACGACACGATCGCGACCGGCCAGCTGCTGCGCATCGCCCTGGACGGCAGCCGGGCGGGGCTGGTCAACGCCGGCCACCCCTGGCCGCTGCGGGTGCGGGGCGGGGTCGTCGAGGAGGTGCCGCTGGCCGTCGACCTGCCCTTCGGGCTCGCCGAGCAGGGCCCGTACCGGGCGCAGGAGCTGGACCTGCGGCCCGGGGACCGGCTGGTGCTGCACACGGACGGGATGCAGGAGCGTGACGCGGCGGTCGTCGATCTGGCCGCGCTGCTTCGGGCCACCGCGGACCGGCATCCGCGCGAGGTCGTGCACGCCCTGGTCGGGGCGGTCTCCGACGCCTACCGGGGAGGTCCGCCGAAGGACGACGCGACGGTGTTGTGTCTTGACTGGAACGGTCCCCGGCGCGGGCGGCCGGGTGGGTGAGACGGGGCGGGGCTGCGGCGCGCGGGGCCGGACGCGGGGTCCGGCCCCCGGGGGTGCGGTGGTCAGCGGGCGCTGCCGAGGTCGCGGTCGGCGTCGGTGCCCTTGAGGAGGAGGGTGGTCTCCTCTATGCGCCGGAAGCGGCCGTCGGGGGCGAGGTCGGCGAAGACGTAGACCTCCATGCTCACCCTGCCGCCGTCCTTCTTGGTGATGTGGCAGGTGTGGCGGTCGGCGTACTTGTGGCCGTCGCGGAGCTCTTCGTGGACCTCGATCTCGGCGGTGGCGACGAGGGTGCGCAGGTGGGCGATGTGGTCGAGGAACTGGGCGCGGTCGGCCCAGGCGCCGTCGGTGCGCTGGCGGTAGTCGGGGGTGAAGTGGCGGTCGGCGGCCTCGGGGAGGGTGAGGTCGTGGTTGAGGAGGAGGTCGGTGAGGGCGGATTTGATGCCGGTGCGGGGCATGGCAATTCCTTCGGGGTGGGGAGGTGGGTGGGTGGGGTGAGGTGGGTGGGGGGTTAGGGGTGGGTGTTCTTGAGGGTTTCGTCGAGCCAGTCGTAGATGCGGGCGTTGGCGTGGCGGGTGGCGCCGGTGTGGCAGTGGGCGCCGCCGCCTTCCTCGGTGGTGAAGAGCATGAGGGTCTTGGGGCAGGTGAGGTGGGCGTAGAGCTGTTCGGGCTGGCCCTTGAAGAACTCGTCCTCCTCGGCGTCGCAGACGAGGGTGGGGCACTGGATCTTCTCGGCGATGCCGCCGGTGAGGGTGTAGTCGAGGTAGGAGGCGTTGAAGGCGCGGGGGGTGTCGACGCCCATGACGTACATGCCGTGGTTGAGGGCCCAGCGGGCGATGGGGTCCTTGGCCATGATCTGTTCGAGGGCGGCGTCGAGTTCCGGGGCGGAATCGGCGCGCAGGAGGCGTTCGGCTTCCTCGCGGCTGCCGGGGATGTTGCGGACGGAGGTCTGGCCGAGGTCGTAGAGGCCGTCGACGGCGATGAGTGCGGCGATGCGGTGTTCGAAGGCGGCCGCGCGGGGGGCGAGGATCCCGCCCATGCTGAGGCCGAGGAGGGCGATGCGGGTCTCGTCGACTTCGGGGATCGTTTCGGCGAAGTCGATCACGGGGGTGATGACGTTCTCCCAGTCGGGGCGGAAGACGAGGCCCTGGTGGTGGCGGGGGCCGGGCATGCCGGGGCCGTCGAAGGTGAGGACGTTGTAGCCGCGTTCGACGGCGGCGAGGGCGCTGAAGAAGTGCATCTCCTCGGCGGTGCCGTCGAATCCGTTGTGCATGACCACCGTCGGACGGGGGGTGCCCGAGTCGTCGGGGCGGTAGAGGTAGCCGGGGAGGGTGGTGTCCTCGTAGGGGATCTCGACGGGCGTGACGCGCGGGGTGGTGTAGAGAGCGGCGGCGGCCCGGAAGCACTCGACGGAGCGGTCGTAGGCGTGGTCGTGGCGGGGGTCGCAGTCCTTGCCGTGGAGGAAGAACTCCGCGGAGCGGTAGTAGTTCGAGGCGCGGAGGAAGGCGTCCCGGGCGCTGGTGCGGTGGCCGGCCGCGAGGGCTTTCTGGGCCTGTGAGGCGACGCGGTCGGCGGTGGCGGACCACTCGGTGTACCAGCCGGCGTAGTCGCCCTCGGTGATGCGGGAGGCGGTGGAGACGACCTCGCCGAAGTCGGCGCCGCCGTAGGCGATGTGGCTCATGGAGCGGAGGGTCTCGTACCAGAACTGGGTGTCGTCCGGGAACAGCAGCTGCTTCATGGCGGGCTCCTTGAAGGATCCTGCAAGCACAGATTTGTGCTTGCAGTGAGGACTGTAGAGGCTCGGGAGGCTGGAAGCAAATATCTGTGCTTACGATGGGGGCATGAATCAGAAGCAACCGGCCGCGCGTGTCCGCAGGAGCCCCGAACAGGTCCGGGCCGCCGTCCACCAAGCGGTCGTCGACCTCCTCTCGGACCCGGAGGGCGAGGAGCTGAACATCCCGGCGATCGCACAGCGCGCCGGCGTCAACCACACCAGCGTCTACCGGCGCTGGGGCGGCCTCGACGCCCTGCTGGCCGACACGGTCACCACCCGCCTGGAGCGCAACTCCCCGCTGAACGACACCGGATCCCTGCGCGGCGACCTCCTCGCCTGGGCCGAGGCCAGCGTCGCGAGCATGCGCACGCCCGAGGGGCGGGCCCTCGTGCGCGCCGTCATCCTGTCCATGCCGAGCGGCACCCAGGCGCAGGCCGAGCGCGCCGAGCACTTCCGGCGCCGGATGCGCTCCATCGAGCAGATCCGCGAGCGGGCCACGGCCCGGGGCGAGGACCCGCCGCCGCTGGAGGAGATCCTCGACCAGCTGATCGCGCCCTTCTACATCCGGGCGATCTTCGGCCTCGACCTGCCGGACGCCGGCTACCCGCAACTGCTGGTGAACCGGCTGCTCGGAGGCGCCTCCTAGGGATCGCGCGGGAGTTCGCGAAAAGGCCTTGCTCAATGGTCAAGAATCGTTGACCATTGAGCACATGCCAACCGATGATCTTCCCGAGGCGTTTCACGTCACCACGGACGAGCAACTGCGCGCCGTCTCCAACCTCACCCGGCACCGGATCATGGCGGTGCTCCGCTTCGAGCCCGCGACGATCACCCAGATCGCCGAACGGGTGGGCCTCGCCAAGGGGAGTTCCAGCTACCACGTGCGGCTGCTGGAGCGGGCCGGGCTGGTGAAGGTGGTCCGGACGCGGAAGGTGCGGGGGGTCAACGAGCGGTACTACGCCATGGCCGCGCGGTCGATCGTGCTGCCGGACCCGGGTGAGGGCGGGCCGGACGTGCTGATGCGGCACGCGGTGGCCGACCTGGAGGGCGCGCCGGCGGACGGTGAGCGGCACGTGCGGATGGCGCACCTGCGGCTCACCGACGAGCAGTTCGCGGAGCTGGGCTCGCGGCTGCACGCCCTGGCGGAGGAGTACCGGGCGCTGTCCGATCCGTCGCTGCCGGACGCGTCGCTCGTCTTCGCGCTGTTCCACCCGGGATCGCGCCGCCAGGTCGAGGGGGAGGCCAAGTGAGCACGGAGACCGCGAAGTCCGCGCAGACCGTGAGGATGCCGGCCGGGTTCGGGCGGCTGTGGACCGCGCAGACGGTGTCCTCGCTCGGTGACGGGGTGACGCACGCGGCGCTGCCGCTGCTCGCCCTGACCCTGACGCGGGATCCGCTGGCGCTCGCCGTCGTCACGGCCGCCGGAACGCTGCCGTGGCTGCTCTTCGGGGTGCTCGGCGGTGCGCTGGTGGACCGCTGGGACCGGCGGCGCACGATGTGGGTCACGGACGCGGCGCGCGCCCTGCTGCTCGCGATACCCGCGGCGGCGGCCGTGCTCGACGTGCTGAGCGTTCCGCTGCTCGCGGCCGTCGCCTTCCTGCTGGGCCTCGGCGGGCTCTTCTTCGACACGGCCGCCACGGCCTACCTGCCGGACCTGCTCGGCCGCGACCCCGTGCTCCTGGAGCGCGCCAACGCCCGTCTGCGCGGGGCCCAGACCGCCGCGTCCGGCTTCGCCGGGCCGCCCGCGGGCAGTGCGCTGCTCGCGCTGGGGCGGGCGGTCCCGCTGTTCGCCGACGCGGTCTCGTTCGCGGTCTCCGCGCTGCTCGTGCGGTCGCTGCCCGCCGCGCCCCGGCCGGTGCCGCAGGCCCGGGAGTCGCTGCTGCGGCAGGCCCGGGCGGGTGCCTCGTACGTGTTCCGGGACCGGCTGCTGCTCGGGCTCGCGCTGCGTCCGGCGGTCGGGAACGTCGCCTTCCTCGCCGTGGAGACCGTCCTCGCCCTCTTCGCGCACGACCGCCTCGGCATCGGCAGCTTCGGCTTCGGTCTGCTGCTGACGGCGGAGGCCACCGGCGGTCTGCTGGGTGCGGGCTTCGCCTCCTTCCTCGGCCGGCGTCTGGGCACCGGCACGGCTCTGACCTGCACGGCCGCGGTCGAGGGGCTCGCCATCCTGGGTCTCGCCGCCGCCCCGAACGCGTACGTCGCCGGTCTGGCGCTGGCCGTCTGCGGTGCGGGCATGGGCGCCACGATGGTGCTCGGCCCCTCCCTGCGGCAGGCGATCGTCCCCGGGCACCTGATGGGCCGGGTGGCCTCCACCTCCCGCATGCTCGCCATGTGCGCCGCCCCGTTCGGCGCCTTCCTCGGCGGCTGGCTGGCCACCGCCTACGACGTGCGCACCCCGCTCTTCGCCGCCGCCGGCCTGCTCCTGGCGATGACGGCCGTCACCGCGACCATGACCACCAACGGCCGGATCGAGGCGGCGCTGCGGGCCGCCGCCCCGGAGGGGGATCCCGCCCGGGAGGCCGCGGGCAGCGCGGTGTGACGCCTGCGGGAGGGGGCGGGCGGGGGCGGTCCCAAACGTTCTTCAGGAGGACTCGAATCCCGGCGGAGAGCATCAGGGGCGTGGCCGGCGTCGGCCGCGGACCGATCCCTCTTGCTCTAGGAGTATCCGTGAAGGCACTCGTCCTGTCTGGGGGCGCCGGGACCCGGTTGCGTCCCATCACCCACACGTCGGCCAAGCAGCTGGTGCCCGTCGCCAACAAGCCCGTGCTGTTCTACGGGCTGGAGTCGATCGCCGCGGCCGGCATCACCGAGGTGGGCGTGGTGACCGGGGACACCGAGCAGGAGGTGCGGGCGGCGATCGGGGACGGGTCGGCGTTCGGGATCTCGGTGACGTACCTGCGCCAGGAGCGGCCGCTGGGGCTGGCGCACGCGGTGCTGACGGCCCGGGAGTGGCTGGGCGACGAGGACTTCGTGATGTTCCTCGGGGACAACTTCCTCATCGACGGGATCACCTCGCTGGTAGACGAGTTCGAGGCGACGCGGCCCGACGCGCACATCCTGCTGACCCGGGTCGCCGATCCGTCGGCGTTCGGGGTGGCGGAGGTCGACGGCGACGGGAAGGTCGTCCGGCTGGAGGAGAAGCCCCAGCGGCCCAAGAGCGATCTGGCGCTGGTGGGGATCTACCTGTTCACCGCCGCCATCCACGAGGCCGTGGCCGCCATCAGGCCCTCGCGGCGCGGGGAGCTGGAGATCACCGACGCGATCCAGTGGCTGATCGAGCGGGACTTCGCCGTAGGGTCCACCCTCATCGAGGGCTACTGGAAGGACACGGGCACGGTCGACGACCTCCTGGAGGTCAACCGGATCGTGCTGGAGCGGCTGCACGCGCGGCACGAGGGCAGCGTGGACGAGAACAGCCTGATCGTGGGGCGGGTCTCCGTCGGACCGAACGCCGAGATCCGCAACTCGACGATCATCGGCCCGGCCGTCATCGGCAGCGGCGCCCGCGTCCACGGGTCGACGATCGGCCCGTTCACCTCGGTGGCGGACGACTGCGAGATCATCGACAGCGGCATCGAGTACTCGATCGTGCTGAAGGACTCCCGGATCGAGGGGGTGCGCGGCGTCGAGGCCTCCCTGATCGGCCGCAACGCCCAGGTGATCGCGATGCCCCAGGCGCCGCAGGCGCACCGGCTGGTCCTCGGCGACCACAGCACGGCCCGGATCAGCGCGTGAAGGTGCTCGTCACCGGCGCGGCCGGCTTCATCGGGTCCCACTTCGTGCGCATGCTCCTCCAGGACGAGGAGGCGGCGGGCGAGCGGCACCTGGTCACCGCCGTCGACAGCCTGTCGTACGCGGGGAACCTCGAGAACCTCGCCCCGGTCCGCGACAGCGAGGGCCTGCGCTTCGAGCGCGGCGACGTGACGGACGCGGCGCTGATGGACCGGCTGGCGGCGGGTCAGGACGCGGTGGTCCACTTCGCGGCGGAGTCGCACGTGGACCGCTCCATCGACGGGGCGCGGGACTTCGTGCTGACCAACGTCCTGGGGACGCAGACCGTGCTGGACGCGGCGCTGCGCGGCGGGGTGGGGCGGGTGCTCCACGTGTCGACGGACGAGGTGTACGGGTCGATCGCGTCCGGTTCCTGGCCGGAGGAGCACCCGCTGGAGCCGAACTCTCCGTACGCGGCCTCCAAGGCGGCCAGTGACCTGGTGGCGCTGGCGTACCACCGTACGCACGGGCTCGACGTGCGGGTCACGCGCTGTTCGAACAACTACGGCCCGTACCAGTTCCCCGAGAAGGTCATCCCGCTGTTCGTGACGAACCTGCTGCGGGGCCTGGACGTCCCGCTGTACGGGGACGGGCTGAGCGTGCGCGACTGGCTGCACGTCGACGACCACTGCCGGGGGATCCTGCTGGCCCTGGAGCACGGCCGGGCCGGCGAGGTGTACAACATCGGCGGCGGTACGGAGCTGACGAACCGGGAGCTGACCGGGCTGCTGCTGGAGGCGTGCGGGGCGGGGCCGGAACGCGTCCGGTACGTGGCCGACCGCAAGGGCCACGACCGGCGCTACTCGGTCGACTGCGGCAAGGCCCGGCGTGAGCTGGGGTACGAGCCGCGCCGCGACTTCGCGCGGGGCCTGGCCGAGACGGTGGCCTGGTACCGGGAGAACCGGTCCTGGTGGGAGCCGCTGCTGCCGCGCGGCTGAGGAGGCGGTTCGCCCGGCCGGCCCCGCGCCGTGCCGGGCGCCCCGCTCAGGCGCTCTGCTGGAGGCAGGCCAGCAGGCTGCGGGCCTCCACGTTGAGGTAGCCGCTGTGGCGGACGAGGGTGTGCAGCTGCCGCAGGGCGGTCCAGCGGTATCCGGGCGGGGGTGCGGCCGCGCGGACCTCGTCGTCGGCCTCGACGAGGAGGTAGCGGTTCTCGGCCTGGTAGAAGCGGCCGCCCTCCTCCGACAGCAGCGTGTCGTACAGGACCCGTCCGGGGGCGGCGTCGCGGACCAGGTCCAGGTAGCGGGGCTGGTGGCGGTCGGGCAGGCCGTGGAAGTTGGCGGGCACGCACTGGACGGTGGGTCCGAGCTCGACGGTGTCGGGGGTGCCGCCCTCGGCGCGGGCCTGGAGGAGGACCTCGGTGCGGCCGCGGGCGCGGGAGACGAGGAAGGCGACCACGCCGCGGCCCCGGGGGGCGATGAGCGGCTGGCTCCAGGCCCCCACCTCGCGGTTGGTGGCGCGTACGGCCGTGCCGATGACCCGGAAGTAGCGGTCGTCCTCGTGGCCGATGGCCCGGTCGGTGCGCCGCCAGCGGTCGATCTCGGCGAGCGGGACGAGCCGGGAGACGAGTGCGGAGCGGCTCTTGGCGTCGTTGAGCCAGCTCTGGACGTCCGTGGTGTCCTGGTCCGCGGCCTCGTCGGGGCCGGCCGGGGAGGTGTCCCAGGGCAGGCAGGCGAGCACGGTGCGGGCGTCCATGTTGACCATGTTGTCCTCGCGCAGGAGCGCGTGGAGCTGTCCGACGGTCAGCCACCGGTAGTCCTCGTGGACGGGGACGTCCTCGTCGGTCTCCACGATGACGTTGCGGTTGCGCTTGCGGTAGAAGCTGCCGCCCTGTTCCGAGTGGAGGACGTCCGCGAGGACGCGGCCGCGGCCCGGTTCGGTGAAGTACTCCAGGTAGCGGGTGGCGGCGCCGCCGTGCAGGCGCAGGAAGTTGCTGCGGGTGGCCTGGACGGTGGGCGACAGCTGGAGCATGTTGATGTTGCCGGGCTCCATCTTGGCCTGGACGAGCAGGCACAGCACGCCGTCGATCCGCTTGGCGAGCATGCCGAGGACGCCGACCTCGGGCTGGTCGATGACCGGCTGGGACCACTGCGGTACGGGGCCCGCCGCGCCGGTGACCCGCATGCCGCGGATGCGGAAGAAGCCGCCGCTGCGGTGGACCAGGTCGCCGGTGTCCGGCGCGAAGCTCCAGCCGTCGAGTTCGGCGAAGGGGACGGGGGTGGTGGTGAATTCGTTGGCGCGGGCCCGGTCCCGCAGCCACGCGTGCACCTGTGGCAGGCCGCCCGTGGTCGGGGTGGACAGGGTGCGGGCCGACTCCAGGCAGCGCTCTGCGGTGCGTGGGGAGCCGGGCGGTTCGTGCACCGCGGGAGAGAGAACCACTGTTGCTGCACCTCTCAACATCGTGTTGGGAGGCTCAGCCTGTGGGGTGCGGTTCGAAGTGCGACGGGGAACGGATCCACCGTCCGCCCCCGGGCCTCAGGTGCCGAAGACGTCGGTGAGCAGGCGCCGGCGCATGGCCACGGTGACGGCGGCGGTGCGGTCGTCGACGTCGAGTTTGGCGAAGACCCGCACGAGGTGGGTCTTCACGGTGGTCTCGCTGATGTGCAGCCGGCGGCCGATGGCGGCGTTGGTGAGGCCCTGTGCCACCAGCGCGAGGACGTCGAGTTCGCGTGCGGTGGGCTTCTCGGGGGCGGGGTTGCGCATGTGGTGGACGAGCTTCGCGGCGATGAGCGGCGGCAGAACCGTTTCCCCGTCGGCGGCGGAGCGGATGGCGGCGGCGAGGGCGGAGGGGGTGGCGTCCTTGAGGAGGTAGCCGGCGGCCCCGGCCTCGACCGCGCGCACGATGTTGGAGTCGGTGTCGTAGGTGGTCAGGATCAGCACCCGTACGCCGGGGCACTCGGCGGCGATCCGGGCGGTGGCGTCGACCCCGTCGAGGCCGGGCATGCGCAGGTCCATCAGGACGACGTCGGGGCGCAGTTCGGCGGCGAGGCGGACGGCGGCGGTTCCGCTGTCGGCCTCGCCGACGACCTCCAGGCCGCTCTCGCAGGCCAGCAGCCCGACGAGGCCGGCCCGTACCACCGGATGGTCGTCGGCGATCAGCAGTCGGATGCTCATGGCCCGGTGTCCCTCACGTTCGTCCTCGCGCTGATGTGCCTCAGCGTTCCCATGCCACCTCGACGGTGACGCGGGTTCCTTCTCCGGGGCGGCTGACCACGCTCACCGCTCCGTTGACCTGTTCGGCGCGGGAGCGCATCCCGCGCAGGCCGAAGCCCTGTACCTGCTCGGCGTCGAAGCCCCTGCCGTCGTCGGTGATCTCCAGCAGGGCCGTCTGGGGATGGTAGCTCAGCTGGACGCGCACCCTGCGGGCCCGGGCGTGCTTGCGGACGTTGGCGAGGGCCTCCTGCGCGCAGCGCAGCAGGACGACCTGGAGGGTGGCGTCCAGGGGCAGGGGGCGTCCGGTGATGTGGGCCTCGGCGCTGATGCCGAGTTCGTCGCCGAGGCGGGCGGTGAGGTTCTCGATGGCGGTGTCGAGGGGGGCGCTGCGCAGGTGCAGGGGGCCGGTGGCGGTGACGACGGCGCGGGCTTCGGCGAGGTTCTCGCTGACGGTCTTCTCGGCGAGGGCGAGTCGTTCGCGGACCCGGTCGGGGTCGTGGTGGGCGGCCGCGTCGGCGGCCCTGATGAGCATGAGGGTGCTGGTGAGGCCCTGGCCGATGGTGTCGTGGATCTCCTGGGCGAGGCGGTGGCGTTCGGCGGTGACGCCGGCTTCGTGATAGGCGGAGTGGAGCAGCGCGCGGCTCTCCTCCAGCTGGCGGATGAGTTCGCCGCGGCGGCGGTTCTCGTCGAGGAGCTGGGTGACGAAGTAGCCGACCAGGAGGGCGAACAGCCAGGTGGTGGCGTTCTGCAGGGCGGTCTCGCCGATGGCCCGCGCGCTGAACCCGTGGTGGTCCAGGTACAGCGCGTCGGTCACCAGGGTCACCGCGGCGCAGGCGCCCACGGCCAGGCCGATCGGGGCGAGCAGGGCGAAGGTGATGGGCAGGAGCAGGTAGAGGGCGACGGGGGTGCGGTCGTCGACGGCGGTGAGCAGGATCGTTCCCGCGTAGGCGCAGGCGAGGAACAGGTGGCCGGCGCGGGGCGGTTTGGCGCCGGCCAGGGCGGGGCCGCCGAGGGTGACGTAGGCGGCGGCGAGGCCGTAGAGGACCAGGTGGGCGTACCAGGGGGCGGCGGCGGCCCACAGGAGCACCTCCAGGACCACGCCCATCATGGTGAAGGAGGCGTGCCAGCCGAGGAGGATGCGAAGCAGCCAGCCCTGGCCCTTGTCCTCGTTCTCGTCCTCGGGGGTGGTGGCGGGGGCGGGGGCGTTCAGCCGTCGTTGCGGGTTTTCCAGCGGAAGGTCTTCAGACATACGATCAATCCCACTACAGCGAAGGCGCCGAGCGCCAATGCGGTCTGTCCGTGGCCCCAGGTGTGGCCCGGCTCGTACGGCTGGAACGTGTCGGGCAGGAACACCGACCGCATTCCCTGGCAGATCCACTTCATCGGGAAGAACGAGGAGATCGTCCGCAGCGGGCCGGGCAGGTCGTTGAAGGGGACGAACACGCCGGAGATGAACTGCAGCACGATCACGGGCAGGAAGACCATGGCGCCGGCGCTCTGCACGGACACGACGCTGCTGTAGGCGAGGCCCAGCAGGGTGCAGCTGACGATGCCCAGGAGGTACACCCAGGCGAAGGTGGCCCAGCGGGCCGGGTCGGTGGGCAGGTGCAGGCCGAAGAAGGCGGTGCCCAGGCCCAGGAGGACGGCGGCCTGGCCGAGGCTCGACACCAGCACCACGGCGATCTTGCCGGCGAAGTAGGCGCTCTTGGGGAGGGGGGTCAGGCGCAGCCGCTTGAGGGTGCCGTTGGAGCGTTCGCCGACGACCTGGAGGACCATGCTCTGGAAGCTGGTGGACATGACGCCGACGCCGAGCATGCCGGTGACGTAGATCTGCTGGGCGTCGACACCGCTGTCGCCGATGCGCTGTTTGAAGATCGAGGCGAGCAGCGTGAGCATCAGCAGGGGCATCGCGAAGGTGAAGATCACCTGCCCCTTCTCGCGGAAGAACTGCTTCGTCTCCAGGACGCCGCGGGCGGCCGAGACCTTCCACAGGGACGCGGCGGGCCGTGTGACGGGGGCGCTGACGGGGGCCGTGGGCGCGCTCACGCGTTTTCTCCGATCATGTGCAGGTAGATGTCTTCGAGGCTGGGCCGCACCACGGTGAGGCCGGGGACGGCGCCGCCGTGGCGGGCGGCGAGGTCGAGGACGGCGGCGGTGGGGTCGTCCGTCTCCAGGCGCCGGGGGCCCTCCTCGTCGGTCCAGCCGACCACGGCCTTGGCGAGGTGGCGTCCGCCGAGCCGGGCGGGGGTGTCGACGTCGACGATGCGGCCGCCGGCGAGGACCGCCACGCGGTCGGCGAGGTGTTCGGCCTCGTCGAGGTAGTGGGTGGTGAGGACGATGGTGGTGCCCTGGGCGCGCAGTTCCGCGATGAGCTCCCAGAACTGGCGGCGCACCTCGGGGTCGAAGCCGGTGGTGGGCTCGTCGAGGAACAGCAGATCGGGGCGGCCGACGAGGCCGAGCGCCACGTCCAGGCGGCGGCGCTGGCCGCCGGAGAGGTGGCGGGCCCGGCGGCCGCCGTGCTCGTGCAGGCCCACCGCGTGCAGGAGTTCGTCCACGTCGCGGGCGTCCGCGTAGAGGGAGGCGAAGTGCGTGAGGATCTCCCGGACCGTCAGCTGGGCGTAGTCCTGGGAGTCCTGGAGGACGACGCCGACGCCCCTGCGCCAGGCGGCGCCGGCGGTGGCGGGGTCCGCGCCGAGCACGGTGACCTCACCGCCGTCGCGGTCGCGCAGGCCCTCCAGGATCTCGGTGAACGTGGTCTTGCCGGCGCCGTTGGGGCCGAGCAGGGCGAAGATCTCGCCCTTGTACACGTTCAGTTCGGCCACGTCGAGGACGCGGCGCCCGCCATAGTTCTTGCGCACGTCTCGTGCGTGGATCACTCGTTCGGTCAACACGTCGTCCAACCTATTCAGGGGGTGTGTGCGGCACAGCGTGCTGTCGGAGGAGCACCGGCGTCGTCCGATCGATGGACGGCGGGCCGGCGGCCGGGGCCGGGCGCGTCTGCGAACCGGTTTGGACGCGGCTTCGAACGCGGCGCACGAGGATGCGGCTCGGCGCATGCCCGCGCGGCGGCGCCCTTCGCCACACTAAGGAGCGCTTCGATGGAGATCATCGGCCGGGGTTTCGTCGCCCAGAACTTTCGCGCCATCGCGCACCGGCACCCGGACGCGGTGGTGTACGCCACCGGCGTCGCGTCCACCACCGCGACCTCGTCGGCCGACTTCGACCGGGACGCGGCCCAGCTGTACGAGACCATCCGCGCGTGCCGCGCCGACGGCCGGCGGCTGGTGTTCCTGTCGACGGCCTCGGCCGCCATGTACGGCTCCTGCGAGGGCGCCGCCATGGAGGAGGACGGCCCGGTGTACCCCTCGCTGCCGTACGGCCGGCACAAGCTGGCGATGGAGGTGGCGGTGGCCCGCTCCGGCGTCGACTACCTGATCTGCCGGATGACGAACCTGGTGGGACGCGCGCAGCGCCCGCACCAGCTGCTGCCGTCCCTGGTCTCCCAGGTCCGCGCGGGCCGGGTGCGGGTGCACGGCGGGGCGCACCGCGACCTCCTCGACGTCGCGCACGCCGGTGCGGCGGTGGACGCCCTGCTCCGGGCCGGCGTCGGCGACGAGGTCGTCAACCTCGCGTCGGGCTGCTCGGTGCCCGTCGAGCAGGTCGTGGCCTGCATCGAGGAGCGGCTGGGGGTGCGGGCGGAGCGTGAGGTGGTGGCACCGGCGGGCCGGGGTTCGGCCGCGCCGGTGTCGATCGCGAAGCTCAAGCGCCTGGTGCCCGGCGTCGAGGAGCGGTTCGGTCTGGGCCCGCGGTACTTCGAGAGCGTCATCGACCGCTACCTCGCGCTGCCCGCCGCCGCCTGAGCCCGCCGGGCCGCCCGCCCGCCGCCGCGCCGCCTCACCAGTGCGGCGCGCGCGGCATCCAGCGGGGGATGCCGCCCTCGGCGTTGACGCCCTTCTCCAGGAACGCGATGTTGTGGTAGACGTGCATGCCCGTCAGGAAGGCCTCGGTCTGGGTGGGCGAGGTGCCCTCGGCGCGGTCGCGCTCCTCGTGGTGCAGGTCGTCGATGAGGGACTTGAGCAGGCCGATCATCGTGTGGGGGGCGTTCAGGTCCCGGTCGTCCCCGCCGTATCCGGGCAGGTACGAGGTCCACAGGTCCTCGATGACGTAGAAGCCGCCGGGCCGCAGGTGCGGGAAGAGCGCCGTGAACGAGGTGCGCACGTGCTCGTTCACGTGGCTGCCGTCGTCGATGATGATGTCGAACGGGCCGTGCTCGCGGGCGAGCGCGTCCAGCTGTGCGGGGTCGTTCTGGTCGCCCCGGAGGATCTGCAGGCGCGGGCCGTCGAGGGCGGACTTGTCGAACCAGTCGAGGCCGAAGACGGTGCCCCGGTGGAAGTAGCGGCGCCACATCTTCAGCGAGCCGCCGCCGGAGTCGGTGTCCGCGTAGCCGCCGACGCCGATCTCCAGGATGCGGACCGGGGCGTTGCGCAGCGGGGCGAAGTGCCGCTCGTAGTGCGGGGTGAACCAGTGCGTCTGGCCCCACTTGTCGGAGCCGTGGCGCAGGGCGAGGGCCCCGAGGTCGGGGCTGCGCGGGTCCAGGGCGTCGATCAGGGTGGAGGTGGCCGCGGCGATCGAGGGCTGGAGCTCGCGGGAGGGGAACTCGGTGTCGTGGGCGGTGGCCAGCTCGATGCGCCGGGTGCCGGCCGTGCGGCCGAGGTCGGGGCCCCACAGCTCGCGTACCAGGTCCTTGAGCCGGTAGACGACGCGTACCTGGCACTCGGGGTGCAGCCCCTCGGCGAACTCGGCCGGCAGGCCGGCGGTGAGGGTCAGGGTGCTGTCGGTGGCGGTGTCGTAGCCGTCGTGCTCGATGCGCAGGCCGACGCGGATCGGGTGCGGGTTGGCCGGGACGGCGATGCGCGTCCGGATCTCGGCGAGGGCCAGTTCGGCGGCGCGGGCGGGGCCCACGGTGTCGACGGCCTGGCGCAGGGCGCGGGGGGTGTCCCCGGCGGCGGCGATGAGCTGCTGGATCTCGGCGGTGGGCGATGGGGTCACCGCTCCTCCTTCGGGTCGGTGTGGGTGTGGGTGTTGGCGTGGGTGGCCGTGTCGGTGGCCGTGTCGGACGGGCTCGTGGGGTGCGCCTCCAGCTCCTCGCAGATCCGCCGGATCCCGGCGGGCAGGCGCGCTGCCAGCTCGGCGGCGTGCGCGGGGGTGAGGGCGTCGGTGCGGTAGCGGAGGACCCCGTCGCCGTCGGCCGGGGGCAG
The DNA here is from genome assembly GCF_040684675.1 of Streptomyces sp. NPDC089915. Taxonomy (NCBI): domain Bacteria; kingdom Bacillati; phylum Actinomycetota; class Actinomycetes; order Kitasatosporales; family Streptomycetaceae; genus Streptomyces; species Streptomyces sp. NPDC089915. The sequence goes on from NZ_JBFBGN010000094.1 coordinate 24,059, forward strand.
CCACAGCTCCACGGTCAGCTCCGGGAGCGCGCGCTCCTGCGGCACGTGCAGGCGTGCGGCGTACTCGTCGCCCAGGGCCAGACGGGGCGGGGGCAGTTCGACCTGGAGCAGGTGGGCCTGGAGCAGGGGGTGGCGCCGGCAGCCCTCGGGCAGCTCCGGCATGATCGCCTCCATCGGGACCAGCGGCGGGCGCATGGCCCGGCGCAGCGACCGTGCCGCGTTCTCGACGAGTTCGGGACCGGTGCGCGCGGCGGCGGGGGTGCGCAGCGGCAGCATGCTGGCGAAGCTGCCGACGACGGAGGCGGTCTCCTCGGTGAAGCGGCCGGTCGAGGGCACGGCCACGACCGGTTCGGCGGCGCCGGTGGTCTCGCGCAGCAGCCGGACGAAGGCGGCGTGGAAGACGGCCAGGCCGGTGGCTCCGGCCGCGGCCGCGGTCCGTTCGGCCCGGCCGCGCAGCTCCTCGCCGATCTCCAGGGGGAGTTCCGCCGCCGGTCCGCTCCACGGCCTGGGGGCGTCGAGCGGGAAGCGCAGCTCCCGCGCGCCGTCGGCGTGTTCCCGCCAGGACCACACGGCCTGCGCGTAGTCGGCGCGGTGGCGGTCCCACTGGTCGGCGGCGGCCCGGTAGTAGGACGGCGCGGTGTCGGTGAAGGCGGGGCGCCCGGCGGCGAGCGCGGTGTGTGCCCGTTCCAGGTCGCGCAGGAACAGGGTGCAGGACCATCCGTCGAAGGCGATGTGGTGGACGGCGACCGCCAGGAGCAGCCGGCCGCCCGTGACCGGGAACAGGGCGGCCCTCAGGGGTGCCTGCGCGGTGAGGTCGAAGGGCTTCGGCAGCCAGGCGAGGGCGGCTTCGCGGGCCTGCCGCTCCGAGGGGGCGGCGGCGTGCGTGGTGAGCGCCTGGCCGGTCTCGGAGGCGGGCACGACGCGGACGCCGGGCAGCCGGGGTCCGTCGCTGAAGCGGGCGCGCAGCACGTCGTGGCGGGCGATCACCGCGTCGAGGGCGGCGCTGAGCACGGCCGTGTCCACCCCGTCCGGCAGCCGGTAGAGCATGGGGACGACGTCCTCGTCCAGGTGCCCGGCGTCGCGGGAGGCGGCCCAGAACCCGGCCTGGACCAGGGGGGCGCGCAGGGGTGCGTCGGTGGGCGCGGTGGGTGCGGTGGGCGCGGTGGGCGCTTCGGCGGGCGGGGCGGCGTCGGCCAGGGCGGCGATGGCGCGGGGGGTGCGGGCCGTGAGGACGTCGGAGGCCTCGATGCGCCGGGCCATGCGGGCTCCTAGCCGGGTGGCCAGGCGGATGGCGGTGAGGGAGGTCGCGCCGTGGCAGAAGACGTCCTCGTCCGGGGCGACGGGGCGGCCGAGCAGGTCGGCGACGGTGTCGAGGACGAGGCGCGGCGTGCCGCCGGGGGCGGGCGCGGGCGGCTCGGCGGGGCCTTGGGCGGCCGGGGCGGTGAGGGCGGCCGGGGCGGTCTCGGCAGCCGGTGTGGTGAGGGTGGCACGGGCCGTGAGGGCGGGCGGGGTGGTGGTGAGGGTGGCCAGGGTGCGTTCGTCCACCTTGCCGTTGGTGGTGAGGGGTAGTTCGGCCAGGGGGATGATCAGGTCGGGTACGAAGCCGGGGGGCAGGGTGTCGGCGAGGGCGCGGCGCACGGCGGCGGCGGGCACGGCACCGTCCGTGGTGGTGTAGAAGGCGGCGAGCTGGGTCTTGGCGGGCGCGTCCAGGGGCAGGGCGAGCGCGCAGGCGCGTCCGACGCCGGGGACGGCCTCGGTCAGCCGCTCTATCTCCTCGGCCTCGACGCGCAGGCCGCGCACCTTGACCTGGCGGTCGCGGCGGCCGAGGAAGAACAGCCGCCCTTGCTCGTCCATGCGGGCCAGGTCGCCGGTGAGGTAGACGCGCCGCGTGCCGTCCGGCAGGGCGAGGACGGGGAAGCGCTCGCGGGTGCGGGGCTCGTCGCCGAGGTAGCCGAGGCTCAGCCCGTCGCCGGCGACGGCGAGCTGGCCGCGTTCTCCGCGCGGGAGCACGCGGTGCTCCTCGTCGAGGACGTACACGCTGCTGTTGGCCACGGGCGTGCCGATGGGGACGTCGTCGCGGGCCGTGCCGTCGGCGGTCCAGGCGGCGCTGCTGATGGTGTTCTCCACCGGCCCGTAGTCGTTGACCACGCGCAGCCGGGGGTGGGCGGCGCGGCAGCGGGCGAGGTGGCGGGCGGAGGCCCGGGCCCCGCCGGTCAGGAGCAGGCCGAGGCCGTCGAAGGCGTCGGGGTCGTCCTCGACGAGGGCGTTAAACAGGGTCGCGGGCAGCGCGAGGGTGTTGACGCCGTCGCGTACGTGGGCGCGCAGCAGACCGCCGGTCAGGTGGGCGCCGTCGTGGACGACGCAGGTGCCGCCGCGCAGCAGCGGCACCCACAGTTCAAGGGCGAAGACGTCCCAGGCCGGTGAGGCGATCTGGAGCGAGACCATGGGCCCGGGGAGGACGTGGGCCGGGTCGAGCGCGGTGCGCAGGACGCCCCGGTGCGGGGCGAGTACGGCCTTGGGCTCGCCGGTGGTGCCGGACGTGAAGAAGACGCAGCACGCGTCGGAGCCGGCCGGGGGCCGGCCGGCCGCCGGGGCGGGGGCGCCGGGGCGCAGCAGGTCCGGGAGGTGCACGGCGGGCACGTCGCCGGAGGTGTCGTCGGGGTCGTCGTGCACCCGGAGCACCGCGCCGGTGGTGCGGAGCACGGCCTGGTGGCGGCGCTCCGGCCAGTCGGCGGGGACGCAGGCGTAGGCGGCGCCGGCCATCAGCACGCCGAGCAGGACGACGACGGTGCGCGGGCCGCGGGCGGCACGCACGGCCACCACGTCGCCGGGGCGGACGCCGAGGGCGGCCAGCCGGGCGGCGGCCGTACGGGCGCCCGCGACGAGTTCGGCGTAGCTGAGCTCGGTGCCGTTCATGCGCAGGGCCACCGCGTCGGGACGTTCGGCGGCCCGGCGCTCGATGACCTGCTCGACCCGGACGCCGTCGGGGTATCCCGTGCGGGGGCCGTGGGCGGCCGAAAGGGGTCGGTTGCCGGTGAGCATCTGGCTCCTTCCAGTGGGGGCGCGCCCTCGGACGGGGTCCGGTGGTCGTCGCCTCGGCCTGGCCGGGCTGCGCCTAGGCGATGGTGGGGCGCCCGCTTAAAGATCCGATCGAAGTGCCGTCTCGGAGGCCGGGCGGCGAATGGTGCGCGCCGGTCGGGGGACGGGGGGTCGTCCGGTCGATGGACACCGGGATTCGATCTTTGGAACCTCGTGGGGGTGGGGGGCCCGCGGACAGACTCGTCTCCCGTAAGCACCCCTTCGGCAGGACGAGGAGTCCCCCACATGAAGTACCCGCACAAGGCCCGCACGGCAGGAAAGGGCCTCGCGCTCGCCGGTGTCGGGCTCGCCGCGACCCTGGCGCTGAGCACGTCCGCCTTCGCCGCGCCCTCCCTGTCCCTGGGCGCGGGGGCGGTGCCGGCCGACGGCGGCAAGGTCACGGTCACCGGCGCCGGCTACACGCCCGGATCGACGATCGTGCTGCTGGAGTGCGACGCGGACAAGCCGCAGGGCACGGCCTGCGACAAGCAGGGCCTGGTGGCCACGACCGCCGACGCCCGGGGTGACATCAAGGTCACCTTCACCGTGCGCGAGCGGTTCAGGGCCAGCGACCTGACCGGCGGCGCCGGCACGGCCGACGTCGACTGCTCGGCGGGCCACTGCGCCATCGGCGCCACCGACGCCTCCCGGCCCGGTACCCAGGGCGCCGGCGTGGCCCTCACCTTCGGCTGACCCTCTCCCCCCTCT
>NZ_JBFBGN010000095.1:0-27804 GCF_040684675.1 Streptomyces sp. NPDC089915
ACGCCCGGTTACATTCCGAACCCGGAAGCTAAGCCTTTCAGCGCCGATGGTACTGCAGGGGGGACCCTGTGGGAGAGTAGGACGCCGCCGAACAACCCGCCCTTTTAGCTCAGTCGGTAGAGCGTCTCCATGGTAAGGAGAAGGTCAACGGTTCGATTCCGTTAAAGGGCTCCAAAAGAAAAGGCCCCCGCCTCTTGGCGGGGGCCTTTTTGCGTTTCCGGTGAGGTGCGGTGCGGGCCGGTGTGGGCGGTGGGACGGAGGACGCCGGCCCGGGCTGCCGCCCGGGCCGGGGAGTGGATCCGTTTACGCGCCCTCGCGCGGGTGGGGGACGCGGAAGGCCAGGATGGCCATGTCGTCCGACGCGGGCTCCGCCGCGAAGCGCTCCACCGCGCGCAGGACACGGGCCGCGACCGCGCCGGCCGTGAGGCCCGTACAGGTGGTGAGCACTTCGGTCAGGCCGTCGTCGCCCAGCATGCGGGTGCCCTCGCGGCGTTCCGTCACCCCGTCCGTGACGCACAGCAGGACATCGCCCGGGTCCAGGGACAGCGTCTGCTCGTAGAGGTCCAGGTCGTCCATCACGCCCAGCAGCGGCTGCGGTTCCGCCGCCGCGGTGACCTCGCCGTCCGGGCGCAGGCGCAGCGGGAGCGGATGGCCCGCGCAGACCACCTTCATCAGGGCGCCGCCGTCCGGCTGCGGATGGAGCTCCCCGTAGAGGAGGGTGAGGAAGCGGCTGCGGGCGCCCTCGTCGAGGATGGCCGCGTTCAGCCGCTCCAGGACCGCCGGGCCGCCGAGGCCCTCGCGGGCCAGCAGGCGCAGAGCGTGCCGGGCGAGGCCGGTGACGGCCGCCGCCTCCGGGCCCGTACCGCAGACGTCGCCGATGGCGAAGCCGTACGCGCCGTCGCGGATCGGGAAGACGTCGTAGAAGTCGCCGCCCACCTCGTTGCCCTCGCCGGCCGCGCGGTAGATGACCTCGACCTCCATCCCGGGGATGGCGGGGGAGCCGGGCGGCAGGAGGCTGCGCTGGAGGGAGCGGCTGATGGCCGTGCGCTCCGAGTAGAGGCGGGCGTTGTCCAGGGCCAGGGCCGCACGGCGCGACAGGTCGTCGGCCAGCTCCAGGATCTCCTGGCGGAAGTGCTCCTCGCTGGGCTTGCCCAGGGTGAGCATGCCGATCACCCGGTTGCGGGCGAGGAGGGGCAGGACCACGGTCTCGCCGCCGACGGCGGCGGCCGTCGCCGGCCAGGGGCGGGCGCCGGCCTCGCGGACCGGCTCGGGCGGCTCCACCCGCGACAGCAGGGCCTTCAGACCGTCGATGCGCTCCTCGTCCTCGTGCAGCACGTAGGCGAGGTAGGGGTCGGAGGCCGGGTCGGCGATCGTGTAGACGGCGCACCAGGTGGCCAGCGTCGGGACGGTCATCTGGGCCATCAGGGCCAGGGTCTGGTCCCGGTCGAGGGTGCCGGCCAGCAGGTCGGAGGCCTCGACGAGGAAGGACAGGGAGCCGCGGCGCAGCCGTTCCAGCTCGCCCAGGCGGGCCGACTCGACGGCGAGGGCGATGCGGTCCGCGGCGAACTGGAGGCGCAGGGCCTCCTCGTTGGTGTAGCGGCCCGGGTTCTCGGCGGCGACGCCCAGGGAGCCGGTCAGCCGGCCCTCCACCTTCAGGGGGACGGTGACGACGGAGCGCATGCCGGTCGACTCCAGGAGCGGTACGGCCCCGGGGACGGCGGAGAGGTCGTCGTGGACGGCGGGCAGGCGGGCGGAGCCGTAGCGGCTGGTGCCGGCCTCGACGGGGACGCGGGCGAAGCGCTGGCGGGTGGAGGGCAGGCCCGTGGTGGCGCGGACCTCCAGCTCGGTCTCGTCGTCGGTGGCCAGCAGCAGGAACGCGGCGTCGGCGTCGAGCATGTCGCGGGCGCGCTCCACGGTGCGCTGGAGCAGGCCGTCCAGGTCGTCGGGGGCGGGGGAGCCGATGAACACCTCGAAGGGGTCCGCGGGGCGCGGCTCGGAGAGCTGGCCGTCGGAGGGCGCGGCCCGCACGGGGGTCTGGAGCAGGGCGCGCTCGTCGTCGTGGACGAGGAGGCAGACGATGGACGGCTCGCCGTGCGCGTCGCGGACCCGCAGGTGGGAGGCGTAGACGGGGATGACGCGGCCGTCGGCGCCGCGGATGCCGTAGCTGCCCTCCCAGCGGGACAGGCGCAGGGCCTCGGCGATGCCGGTGCCGGTGCCGGGGGTCTGGGGCCAGGCGGCGAGCTCGGCGAGGGGGCGGCCGACGACCTTCTCGGCGGCGTAGCCGAAGATGTGCTCGGCGTCCTCGTTCCAGGCGGAGACGGCGTCGGAGGCGTCGACCTGGAGGACGGCGACGCGGACCCGGCTGTCGGCCAGGGGCAGGAACTGGTCCGGGACGACGGGGCCCGCCGAGCGGGTACCGACCGGCCGGTCCGGGAGGTCCAGGCGGAACCAGACGTGCTTGTGGGTGGCGGTGTACTCGACGCCCCAGCGGGTGGCCAGCGCGGCGCAGAGCATCAGGCCGCGGCCGCTCTCGCGGTCCGGGTCGGCGTACGGGCGCTCGTCGGGGTGGCGCAGGGGGAGCTCGCGCTCGGGGTACCGGTCGGCGATCTCGACGCGTACGCCGCCCTCGGCGCGCAGGCACAGGACCTCGGCCTGGGTTCCGGCGTGGACGACGGCATTGGTGACGAGCTCGCTGGTCAGCACCACCGCGTCGTCGACGATGTCCGCGAAGCCCCAGCCCTGGAGGGTGTCGCGGACGAACGCGCGGGCAGCGGCGACCGACCGCCCTTGCGGGGTGAAACTGGCAGCCGCCCGTGCCGTGATCACAAGTCTCCTTCGACGCGGTGGGACATCGGATGCCAGGTTACTTACCTTCTCGGTCGTCGTGAGTCGGTCGTACGCGATTCCACCCGCAGGGTGTGGACCGTGTGCGAAGGTGCCGAAGTGTTATGGCCGGGTTCGGCCGGGGTGAAACACTGGGCAGGCTTGGAGAGCCGGCTCTTGGACAGCCGGGGATCCGGTGGAACGACGGTCGACCCTTTCGGGAGGGACACGGTGGAGTCTGGCGCAGCGGTGCGGCGTACGGGAACGCGCCCCAAGGGGGGCAGGGCCCGGCGCAACGGGACGACGGAGGTCGATACCGCCGCACTGAACCGGCTGCTCACGGCCCTGGTGTCGATGCGGGACGGGAACTTCCGCAAGCGGCTGACGGTGTCCGGCGAAGGCGTGATGGCGGAGATCGCCGCCGTCTACAACGAGGTCGCCGACCGCAATCTGCACCTCACCGGCGAGCTGTCGCGGGTCCGGCGCATGGTCGGGCGCGAGGGCAAGCTGAGCGAGCGGCTGGAGACGGGGGCCTGCGAGGGCTCCTGGGCGGCCGCGATCGACGCCTCGAACCAGCTGGTGGACGATCTGGCGCGGCCGGTGTCCGAGGTGGGCCGGGTGCTGTCGGCGGTGGCCGAGGGCGACCTGGACCAGCGGATGGACCTGCGGACGCAGGCGCCGGACGGGGTCGGGCATCCGCTGCGCGGGGAGTTCCTGAAGGTCGGGCGGACGGTCAACAACCTGGTCGACCAGCTGTCGGCGTTCACCGACGAGGTGACGCGGGTGGCGCTGGAGGTCGGTACCGAGGGCAAGCTCGGCGGTCAGGCCCAGGTGCGCGGAATGTCGGGTTCCTGGAAGGATCTGACCGACTCCGTCAACACCATGGCGTACCGGCTCACCGCTCAGGTGCGTGACATCGCCCTCGTGACGACGGCGGTGGCCAAGGGCGACCTGTCGCGCAAGGTCACGGTGCACGTGGCCGGCGAGATGCTCCAGCTGAAGAACACCGTGAACACCATGGTGGATCAGCTGTCCTCCTTCTCCTCGGAGGTGACGCGGGTCGCCCGCGAGGTGGGTACCGAGGGTGAGCTGGGCGGTCAGGCGAAGGTGCCCGGGGTCGCGGGCGTCTGGAAGGACCTGACCGACTCCGTCAACACGATGGCGGGCAACCTGACGGCCCAGGTGCGCGGGATCGCGCAGGTCACGACGGCCGTGGCCAACGGTGACCTGTCGCAGAAGGTGCGGGTCAGCGCGCGCGGCGAGGTGGCGCAGCTGGCCGAAACGATCAATCAGATGACGGAGACCCTGCGGACCTTCGCGGACGAGGTCACGCGCGTGGCCAGCGAGGTCGGCGCGAAGGGCCTGCTGGGCGGCCAGGCGCAGGTGCCGGGGGCGGCGGGGACCTGGAAGGACCTCACCGATTCGGTGAACACGGTCTTCCGGAACCTGACCACTCAGGTGCGGGACATCGCCCAGGTGACGACCGCCGTGGCCAACGGCGACCTGTCGCAGAAGGTCACGGTCGACGTGGCCGGCGAGATGCTGGAGCTGAAGAACACCGTCAACACGATGGTGGACCAGCTCCAGTCCTTCGGTTCGGAAGTGACGCGTGTGGCCCGTGAGGTCGGCGTCGAGGGTGAGCTGGGCGGTCAGGCCCAGGTGCCGGGGGCCGCGGGGACGTGGAAGGACCTCACCGATTCGGTGAACACGGCCTTCGCCAACCTGACCGGTCAGGTCCGCAACATCGCGCAGGTGACGACGGCGGTGGCCAACGGCGACCTGTCGCAGAAGGTCACCGTGGACGTCTCCGGCGAGATGCTCCAGCTGAAGAACACCGTGAACACGATGGTGGACCAGCTGTCCTCCTTCGCCGACCAGGTCACGCGGATGGCGCGGGACGTGGGTACGGAGGGCCGCCTCGGCGGCCAGGCCCGGGTGGAGGGGGTGTCCGGAACCTGGAAGGAGCTGACCGACTCGGTCAACTTCATGGCCGGGAACCTGACCTCCCAGGTGCGCCAGATCGCCCAGGTGACGACGGCGGTGGCGCGCGGTGACCTGTCGCAGAAGATCGACGTGGACGCGCGGGGCGAGATCCTGGAGCTGAAGAACACCATCAACACGATGGTGGACCAGCTCTCGGCCTTCGCCGAGCAGGTGACCCGGGTGGCCCGGGACGTGGGTACGGAGGGCCGGCTCGGCGGTCAGGCGCAGGTGCCCGGGGTGGCCGGCGTGTGGCGCGACCTGACGGACTCGGTGAACGGCATGGCCGGGAACCTGACCTCGCAGGTCCGCAACATCGCGCAGGTCGCGACGGCGGTGGCGCGCGGTGACCTGTCGCAGAAGATCGACGTGGACGCGCGCGGGGAGATCCTGGAGCTGAAGAACACCATCAACACGATGGTGGACCAGCTCTCGAACTTCGCGGAGCAGGTGACCCGCGTGGCCCGCGAGGTGGGTACCGAGGGCATCCTGGGCGGCCAGGCCGAGGTGAAGGGGGTCTCGGGCACCTGGAAGGACCTCACCCAGTCCGTCAACTTCATGGCGAACAACCTGACCTCGCAGGTCCGCAACATCGCCGAGGTGACCACCGCGGTCGCCATGGGCGACCTGTCCAAGAAGATCACCGTCGACGCCAAGGGCGAGATCCTCGAACTGGTCACCACGGTGAACACGATGGTGGACCAGCTGTCCTCCTTCGCCGAGCAGGTGACCCGGGTGGCCCGCGAGGTGGGCACCGAGGGCATCCTCGGCGGCCAGGCCCGGGTGCGCGGGGTGACGGGCATCTGGAAGGACCTGTCGGACAACGTCAACACGATGGCCGGGAACCTGACGGCTCAGGTGCGCGGGATCGCCCAGGTGTCCGCGGCCGTCGCCAACGGAGACCTGACGAAGAAGGTCACCGTCGAGGCGCGCGGCGAGGTCGCGCAGCTCGCCGACACGGTCAACACGATGGTCAAGACCCTGTCCTCCTTCGCGGACGAGGTCACGCGCGTGGCCCGCGAGGTGGGCACGGAGGGCCGGCTCGGCGGTCAGGCGCACGTCCCCGGGGTCTCGGGCACGTGGAAGGACCTCACCGACTCGGTGAACTTCATGGCCTCCAACCTCACCGGCCAGGTGCGGCAGATCGCCATGGTCACGACGGCCATCGCCAAGGGCGACATGACCAAGAAGATCGACATCGACGCCCGCGGGGAGATCCTGGAGCTGAAGACGACCATCAACACGATGGTCGACCAGCTGTCCTCCTTCGCCGACCAGGTGACCCGGGTGGCCCGCGAGGTGGGCACCGAGGGGATCCTGGGCGGCCAGGCCCGGGTGCGCGACGTGGACGGCACCTGGCGGGACCTGACCGAGTCCGTGAACGAGATGGCAGGCAACCTCACCCGGCAGGTGCGGGCCATCGCGGCCGTGGCCACCGCGGTGACCCGCGGCGACCTGAGCCTGAAGGTCGACGTGGACGCGGCGGGCGAGATCCAGGCCCTCCAGGACAACATCAACACGATGATCGCGAACCTGCGCGACACCACCCTGGCCAACAAGGAGCAGGACTGGCTCAAGGGCAACCTCGCCCGGATCTCCGCCCTGATGCAGGGCCGCCGGGACCTCGACGACGTGGCCAAGCTGATCATGAGCGAGCTCACCCCGGTGGTCGCGGCGCAGCACGGCGCGTTCTTCCTCGCGGTGCCCACCGGCGGCAGCCCCGAGATCGGGACCGACGGCGGCGCGGAGGGCTCGTACGAGCTGCGGATGCGCGGGAGCTACGCCTACGCGGGCGGGCAGATGCCGATCTCCTTCCGGCCGGGGGAGGGGCTGATCGGGATGGTCGCCGAGGAGAAGCGGACGATCCTGGTGGAGAACACCCCGCCGGGCTACCTGAAGATCTCCTCCGGCCTGGGCGAGGCGCCGCCGGCGCACGTGATCGTGCTCCCGGTGCTGTTCGAGGGGAAGGTGCTCGGGGTCATCGAGCTGGCCGGCTTCCAGCCGTTCACGCAGATCCAGAAGGACTTCCTCAGCCAGATCGCCGAGATGATCGGGACGAGCGTCAACACCATCTCCGTCAACTCCAAGACGGAGATGCTGCTCAAGCAGTCCCAGGAGATGACCGAGCAGCTGCGCGAGCGCTCCGACGAGCTGGAGAACCGGCAGAAGGCGCTCCAGGCCGCGAACGCGGAACTGGAGGAGAAGGCGGAGCTGCTGGCCCAGCAGAACCGGGACATCGAGGTGAAGAACACCGAGATCGAGGAGGCCCGCCAGGTCCTGGAGGAGCGCGCCGAGCAGCTCGCGGTCTCGATGCGCTACAAGTCGGAGTTCCTGGCGAACATGTCGCACGAGCTGCGCACCCCGCTCAACTCGCTGCTGATCCTGGCCAAGCTGCTCGCGGACAACGCGGACGAGAACCTCTCGCCGAAGCAGGTGGAGTTCGCGGAGACCATCCACGGCGCGGGCTCGGACCTGCTCCAGCTGATCAACGACATCCTCGACCTGTCGAAGGTCGAGGCCGGGAAGATGGACGTCTCGCCGACGCGGATCGCGCTGGTCCAGCTCGTGGACTACGTGGAGGCCACCTTCCGGCCGCTGACGGCGGAGAAGGGCCTCGACTTCTCGGTGCGGGTCTCCCCGGAGCTGCCGGCCACCCTGCACACCGACGAGCAGCGCCTGCTCCAGGTGCTGCGCAACCTGCTGTCGAACGCGGTGAAGTTCACCGACAACGGGGCGGTGGAGCTGGTGATCCGGCCCGCCGGCGCCGACGTGCCGATGGCGATCCGGGAGCAGCTGCTGGAGGCCGGTTCGCTGCGCGACGCGGACGCGGACCTGATCGCGTTCTCGGTGACGGACACCGGCATCGGGATCGCGGCGAGCAAGATGCTGGTGATCTTCGAGGCGTTCAAGCAGGCGGACGGTACGACGAGCCGCAAGTACGGGGGCACGGGCCTGGGCCTGTCCATCAGCCGGGAGATCGCCCGGCTGCTCGGCGGGGAGATCCACGCGGCCAGCGAGCCCGGGCGGGGGTCCACGTTCACGCTGTACCTGCCGCTGCACCCGAGCGAGCTCCCGCCTCAGGGGTACGCGCCGCCCACGCCCGGCGGGGCGCGCGGGGAGTACCGCAGGGCCGCCGAGGCGCTGCCGGCCCCGCAGCCCGTCCCGGTGCCGGCGCTGCCCGCGGTGCCGCGGAACCCGGTCCCGGTGCGGCAGGCGCTGCCGGTGGCGGAGCCGGCCGGGCAGGGTCCCCCGTCGCTGTTCCGGCGCCGCCGCAAGCCGCTGACCGGTCCGCTGCCGCGCACCGAGGTGCCGGGGCAGCCGGACGGGGTCGCCTGGGAGGAGCAGGAGCCGCTGCCGGCGGCGCCGCGTACGTACGACTTCCACGGCGAGCGGGTGCTCATCGTGGACGACGACGTGCGCAACGTCTTCGCCCTGACGAGCGTGCTGGAGCAGCACGGGCTGGCGGTGCTCTACGCCGAGAACGGCAGGGAGGGCATCGAGGTGCTCGAACAGCACGACGACGTGTCGGTCGTGCTGATGGACATCATGATGCCGGAGATGGACGGGTACGCGACGACGTCGGCGATCCGGCGGATGCCCCAGTTCGAGGGGCTGCCGATCATCGCGCTGACGGCGAAGGCGATGAAGGGGGACCGGGAGAAGGCCATCGACTCCGGGGCCTCCGACTACGTCACCAAGCCGGTGGAGCCCGACTACCTACTGTCGGTCATGGAACAGCACATGCGCGGGGACTGACCGGCGGCCGGGGCGTGACGGGAGGGCGCAGGGGGAACCTTCTGCCCTCCCGCCACGTTTCCGCTTCGTGCACAGTGACATCTTGGTGACAGGGTGTGGCGATCTCGGGACTGGGGCTACGATGACCGGCACAAGGACGGACGGCGCGAAGACGCCGTCCTCTGGGGCGGGCCCCGGCACACAGGCCGGCGCCCGGAGCCGGGGAGGCCCCATGCCGGGGCGAGGAGGACAGGGCATGGTGCAGAAGGCCAAGATCCTCCTGGTCGACGACAGGCCGGAGAATCTGCTGGCGCTGGAGGCCATCCTCTCCGCGCTCGATCAGACACTGGTCCGGGCGTCGTCGGGGGAGGAAGCGCTCAAGGCGCTGCTGACGGACGATTTCGCGGTCATCCTGCTGGATGTCCAGATGCCGGGAATGGACGGGTTCGAAACCGCCGCGCACATCAAGCGGCGCGAGCGGACCCGGGACATCCCGATCATCTTCCTCACCGCGATCAACCACGGTCCGCACCACACCTTCCGCGGGTACGCGGCGGGCGCGGTGGACTACATCTCGAAGCCGTTCGACCCGTGGGTGCTGCGCGCCAAGGTCTCGGTCTTCGTCGAGCTCTACACCAAGAACTGCCAACTGCGGGAGCAGGCGGCCCTGCTGCGCCTCCAGCTGGAGGGCGGCGGTTCCAACGGCGACGGCAGCAAGGAGACGGCCGGGCTGCTGGCCGAGCTCTCCGCGCGGCTCGCGGCGGTCGAGGAGCAGGCCGAGGCGCTGACCAAGCAGCTCGGCGAGGACTCGGCGGACGCCGCCGTGGTGGCGACCGCCGCACATCTGGAGCGCAAGCTCACGGGGCTGCGCCGGGCGCTGGACGCGCTGGAGCCGGGAGCAGGCGGGACCGCGGCGGTCCTGCCCGCCCAGGGCTGACGGGCCGTGCCGCCGGACCCCCGGGTCCGGCGCCGGTCCGGCGTCCCGGGCGGGGCGCCCCCGGTGAAGGGGGCCTGACCCGGGCCCGGCTGGGGGAGCGTCAGGCCTGCCGGTGTGTCAGAACGCTTGCGGACGGGGCGACACGAACGGGTGAAGGGGTGGGCACGCGTGTCCACCGGCGCGCGCACCGGTAACCTCGGCCCCATGGCCTCAAGTACGTCCGGCAAGGGTTCCCAGGGCACCGCCGCGGGCGCCGCGAAGGGCCGCCCCGGCCGTACGACGGCGCCTGCCAAGAAGACGGCGCCGGCGCGCAAGCCTCCCGCGAAGAAGGCCGTGGCGGCCAAGCGCGCCCCGGTGAAGAAGACCGCGCCCAAGGCGGCGCCGTCCCCGACCGGGGGCGTGGTGTGGCTCGTGCGCGGCTGCTGGCTGGGGCTCGCGCACCTCGTCGGCAAGGCCTTCCGGGGCATCGGCCGGGGCGCGAAGAACCTCGACCCCGCCCACCGCAAGGACGGCCTCGCGCTGCTGCTGCTCGCCCTGGCCCTGATCGTCGCGGCCGGGACCTGGTCCAACCTGAGCGGGCCCGTCGGCGACCTGGTCACGATGCTGGTCACCGGGGCCTTCGGGCGCCTGGACCTGCTCGTGCCGATCCTGCTCGGGGTCATGGCGGTACGTTTCATCCGCCATCCCGACCAGAGCGACGCGAACGGGCGCATCGGCATCGGCCTGTCCGCCCTGGTCATCGGCGTCCTCGGGCTGGTGCACATCGCCTGCGGGGCCCCCGGCCGCGACGAGGGCACCACCGCCATGCAGAACGCGGGCGGGCTCGTCGGCTGGGCCGCGTCCAAGCCGCTGATCTTCACCATGGGCGCGCCGCTGGCCGTGCCCATGCTGGTGCTGCTCACCGTCTTCGGCCTGCTGGTCGTCACCGCCACCCCGGTCAACGCGATCCCCCAGCGGCTGCGCCGGCTGGGGATCCGGCTCGGGATCATCGCCCCGAACGAGTACGACGAGGGGTACGGGCAGCCCGGCGGCGCCGGCCGCCCCGACCGGCACGACGCCGAGCAGTGGCGGGCCCGCACCGAGGGCGCCGCCGGGCCGGAGGACCCCGCGGACGCCGCCGAGGAGGCGGCGCTGGCCAAACGGCGCCGGCCGCGGCGGGCCGCCGCGCGGCCGGGGGAGCGGGAGATGGACGCCGTCGACGTGGCCGCGGCGGCCGCCGCCGCGCTGGACGGGGTGGTCTACGGCGGGCTGCCGCCGTCCCCGCTGGTCGCCGACCTCACCCAGGGGATCACCCCCCAGCGGGACGGTGTGGAGATCACCGCCCCGGTGCCGCCCGCCCGCGGGGAACGGCCCGCCGCCCCGGCCGCGGCCCCGGCTCCGGCCGCCGTCCCGGCGGAGCCGGACCCCGCCGAGGTCCCGCACGAGCGCACCGCCGCCGCCTCCGGGACCCTGTCGGTGCCGGACCTGACGAAGACCCCGCCCGAGAGCCAGCCGCTGCCGCCCCGCGCCGAGCAGCTCCAGCTGCGCGGGGACATCACGTACTCCCTGCCCTCGCTGGACCTGCTGGAGAAGGGCGGCCCCGGTAAGACGCGCAGCGCCGCCAACGACTCGGTGGTGGCGGCGCTGACCAACGTGTTCACCGAGTTCAAGGTGGACGCGCAGGTCACCGGCTTCACCCGGGGCCCGACGGTGACCCGCTACGAGGTGACGCTCGGCGCCGCCGTGAAGGTCGAGCGGATCACGGCGCTGGCGAAGAACATCGCCTACGCCGTGGCCTCCCCGGACGTGCGCATCATCAGCCCGATCCCGGGCAAGTCGGCGGTCGGCATCGAGATCCCGAACACCGACCGGGAGATGGTCAACCTGGGCGACGTCCTGCGGCTGGCGGACGCCGCCGAGGACGACCACCCGATGCTGGTCGCGCTGGGCAAGGACGTCGAGGGCGGCTACGTCATGGCCAACCTGGCCAAGATGCCGCACGTGCTGGTGGCCGGCGCGACCGGCTCGGGCAAGTCCTCCTGCATCAACTGCCTGATCACCTCGATCATGGTCCGGGCCACCCCGGAGGACGTGCGGATGGTGCTGGTCGACCCCAAGCGGGTCGAGCTGACCGCCTACGAGGGCATCCCGCACCTGATCACCCCGATCATCACCAACCCCAAGCGGGCCGCGGAGGCCCTCCAGTGGGTGGTGCGCGAGATGGACCTGCGCTACGACGACCTGGCCGCCTTCGGGTACCGGCACATCGACGACTTCAACCAGGCGATCCGGGACGGCAAGATCAAGCTGCCGCCCGGCAGCGAGCGGGAGCTCAGCCCGTACCCGTACCTGCTGGTGATCGTCGACGAGCTCGCGGACCTGATGATGGTGGCCCCGCGCGACGTCGAGGACTCCATCGTGCGGATCACCCAGCTGGCCCGTGCGGCCGGCATCCACCTGGTGCTCGCGACCCAGCGGCCCTCGGTGGACGTGGTGACCGGCCTGATCAAGGCGAACGTGCCCTCGCGGCTGGCCTTCGCGACCTCCTCGCTCGCCGACAGCCGGGTCATCCTGGACCAGCCCGGCGCGGAGAAGCTGATCGGCAAGGGTGACGGACTGTTCCTGCCGATGGGTGCGAACAAGCCGGTGCGCCTCCAGGGCGCCTTCGTCACCGAGGACGAGATCGCGGGCATCGTCCAGCACTGCAAGGACCAGATGGCCCCCGTCTTCCGCGACGACGTCACGGTCGGGCAGAAGCAGAAGAAGGAGATCGACGAGGAGATCGGCGACGACCTGGACCTGCTGTGCCAGGCGGCCGAGCTGGTGGTCTCCACCCAGTTCGGCTCCACCTCGATGCTCCAGCGCAAGCTGCGCGTGGGCTTCGCCAAGGCGGGGCGGCTGATGGACCTGATGGAGTCCCGGGGGGTCGTGGGTCCCAGCGAGGGCTCCAAGGCCCGCGACGTCCTGCTCAAACCCGACGAACTGGACGGGGTGCTCGCCGTGATCCGGGGCGAGACCCCCTAGAACGGGGATCCGCCCGCCTCACCCGACCGTAGGGGGATCGGCGGGCAACCGTTTCCCTTGGGCGTGCGTCAAGTTGAGGGAGGTGGCGGCGGGTGGCGCCCTCGCCATACGGATGGCGTAGGAAGCGGACCCTCCGGTTGCCCCACCCTTTCGTCACCCCCCTAGACTGGACATCCAGCAGGTGGCTACACGCTCGAAAGGCGCCCTTGTGTCCATCGGCAACTCCAACTCCCCCGAAGAAGAGCGGCCTTCGACCGACGACCGGTCCGAGGACCGGCTCGTCGAACGCTCCGTCGAAGGACCGTCCATCGGGACGGCCCTCAAGAAGGCCCGGATCGCCGCCGGGCTCACAGTCGACGAGGTCTCCTCCACCACGCGCGTGCGCATTCCGATCGTGCACGCGATCGAGGAGGACGACTTCACGCGGTGCGGCGGTGACGTGTACGCCCGCGGCCACATCCGGACGCTCGCCCGCGCCGTTCACCTCGACCCGGTACCCCTGGTCGAGATGTACGACGCGGCCCACGGCGGACGGCCGGCGCCCACCCCCGCCGCGCCGATGTTCGACGCCGAGCGCATCCGCCCCGAGCGGCAGCGGCCCAACTGGACCGCGGCCATGGTCGCCGCCATCGTCGCCGTGATCGGCTTCGTCGGCTTCACCGCCTTCAGCGGCGGCGACGAGAAGGCCAAGCACCCGGTGGCGGAAGGTTCCGCCTCCCCGCAGCCCGCGCCCAAGCAGTCCGCGGGCGGACAGCAGCCCCAGACCCCGCAGGCGCCCCAGGCCCCCAAGCCGGAGCCCTCGGACAGCGCCATCGCGGCCGCGCCCAAGGACCTCGTCACCGTGGTCCTGACGGCCGACGTCGGCGAGAGCTGGATCTCGGCCAAGGACCACAGCGGCCGGCTGCTCTTCGACGGCACCCTCGCGCAGGGCGAGTCGAAGACCTTCACCGACAAGGAGTCCGTGGACCTCGTCCTGGGCGACGCCGGCGCCGTCAAGCTGTTCGTGAACGGCAAGGAGATCAAGGACAGGTTCGAGTCGGGTCAGGTCGAGCGGCTCACCTACACCAAGAACGACCCCCGCCAGGGTCAGGCCCAGGCGGGCTGAACGGCCCTGACCAGCGCCTACCGGCGCGGAATAAAAAATTCCGGATCCCCGGGACCCGTGCGGCACCTGCCGCCGGCTCCCGGGGATCTTGTCGTGGGGGGACTTGGGGCGGGGGCCGGCGCCGGGACGAAGTAGTCTTGAGTCCATGCCCGAACGCCGTACCGTCGCCCTTGTCACTCTTGGCTGCGCCCGTAACGAGGTGGACTCGGAGGAGCTCGCAGGCCGCTTGGCGGCGGATGGCTGGGAGCTCGTCGAGGACGCCGCCGACGCGGACGTAGCCGTCGTCAACACCTGTGGCTTCGTCGAAGCCGCCAAGAAGGACTCCGTAGACGCCCTGCTGGAAGCCAACGATCTCAAGGATCACGGCAAGACCCAGGCCGTCGTCGCCGTCGGCTGTATGGCCGAGCGCTACGGCAAGGAACTCGCCGAAGCGCTCCCCGAGGCCGACGGGGTCCTCGGCTTCGACGACTACGCCGACATCTCCAACCGCCTGCAGACCATCCTGAACGGCGGCAACGTCGAGGCCCACGCCCCGCGCGACCGGCGCCAGCTGCTGCCGATCAGCCCGGCCGAGCGCCAGAACGCCTCCGTGGCCCTGCCCGGACACGCCCAGGACGCCGCCGAGGAGCCCGCCGAGGCCCCCGCCGACCTGCCCGAGGGCGTCGCGCCCGCCTCCGGGCCGCGCGCCCCGCTGCGCCGCCGCCTGGACAAGAGCCCGGTGGCCTCGGTGAAACTGGCCTCCGGCTGCGACCGCCGCTGCTCCTTCTGCGCGATCCCGTCGTTCCGCGGCTCCTTCATCTCCCGCCGCCCCTCCGACGTGCTGGGCGAGACGCGCTGGCTCGCCGAGCAGGGCGTCAAGGAGGTCATGCTGGTCTCCGAGAACAACACCTCGTACGGCAAGGACCTCGGCGACATCCGCCTGCTGGAGACCCTGTTGCCCGAGCTGGCCGCCGTCGACGGCATCGAGCGCGTCCGCGTCAGCTACCTCCAGCCCGCCGAGATGCGGCCCGGGCTGATCGACGTGCTCACCTCGACCCCCAAGGTCGCCCCGTACTTCGACCTGTCCTTCCAGCACTCGGCCCCCGACGTGCTGCGCGCCATGCGCCGCTTCGGTGACACCGACCGCTTCCTGGAGCTGCTGGACACCATCCGCTCCAAGGCCCCGCAGGCCGGCGTCCGCTCCAACTTCATCGTCGGCTTCCCCGGCGAGACCGAGGAGGACTTCGCCGAGCTGGAGCGTTTCCTCACCCACGCCCGCCTCGACGCCATCGGCGTCTTCGGCTACTCCGACGAGGACGGCACCGAGGCCGCCACGTACGAGAACAAGCTGGACGAGGAGACCGTCGCCGAGCGCCTCGCGCACATGCAGCGGCTCGCCGAGGAGCTCACCTCCCAGCGTGCGGAGGAGCGGATCGGCGAGACCCTTGAGGTACTCGTCGAGACGGTCGTCCCGTTCGACGAGGCGGAGGAGGGCGAGGGCGCCTACGGGCGCGCCGCCCACCAGGCCCCCGAGACCGACGGCCAGGTCGTCTTCACCGACGGCACCGGCCTGGTCCCCGGGACCATCGTCACGGCGAAGGTCGTCGGCACGCTGGGCGTGGACCTGGTGGCCGAGCCCCTCGGCACGGAGTTCTCGGAAATCCAGGAGGCGGCCGGATGAGCGGAGTCCCGGCACCAGCGGCGGGCGGGACCGGCCGCCGGCCCGCGCCCGGCGCGAAGCTCGGGACTGCGGCCGTCAACCAGGCCAGCCTCTGGAACATCGCGAACATCCTCACGATGATCCGGCTGGTCCTCGTGCCGGGATTCGTCCTGCTGCTGCTCGCCGACGGGGGCTACGACCCCGTCTGGCGGGCACTGGCCTGGGCGGCCTTCGCCGTCGCCATGATCACGGACATCTTCGACGGGCACCTGGCCAGGACGTACAACCTGGTCACGGACTTCGGGAAGATCGCCGACCCCATCGCCGACAAGGCGATCATGGGGTCGGCGCTCGTGTGTCTCTCCTGGCTCGGCGACCTGCCCTGGTGGGTGACCGGGGTGATCCTGGGACGCGAGCTCGGGATCACGCTGATGCGCTTCTGGGTGATCCGCTACGGGGTGATCCCGGCCAGCCGGGGCGGCAAGCTCAAGACCCTGGCCCAGGGGACGGCGGTGGGCATGTACGTGCTCGCGCTGACCGGGCCGCTGGCGACCCTGCGCTTCTGGGTGATGGCGGTGGCCGTCGTGCTGACCGTGGTCACCGGTCTGGACTACGTCCGGCAGGCCGTGGTGCTGCGCCGGGCCGGACTGGCCGCGGAGCGTGCCTCGAAGTGACGAACGGGGCGGGGGAGGCACCGGAATCCGCGGGAGCGGGGGAGGGTGCCGTGCGGGTGGCCGAAGAAGTGCTGCGGCTGCTCGCGGAGAGTGACCAGAGCCTGGCCGTGGCCGAGTCGCTGACCGGGGGGATGGTGGCCGCCGAGCTCACGGCGGTGCCGGGGGCCTCGCGCTCCTTCCGCGGGTCGGTGACGGCGTACGCCACTGAACTCAAGCACCGGGTCCTCGGGGTGGACGCCGCGCTGCTGGCGGCCGAAGGCGCGGTGAACGCGCAGGTGGCGGCCGAGATGGCCAGCGGGGTACGGCGCGTGATGGGCGCTTCGTGGGGGATCGCGACGACCGGGGTGGCCGGTCCGGACCCCCAGGACGGCCAGCCGGTCGGCACCGTTTTCATCGCCGTGGCGGGTCCGGGGGGCAGGAAAACGGCCCGGCTGCGGTTGAACGGCTCCCGTACGGAAATCCGTAGGGAGAGTGCACGCACAGTGCTCGAACTGCTCTCGAGCGAACTCCGCGAGAATCTGCGGGGGCAGGATACGGAACAGAACGGGGGGATTTGATGTTTGCAGCCCTGAGTGAACACGACATCGCTCCCCGCACGGCCGCGGCGCGAGGCGGTACGGTGGGGCGTGAAGGTTACGGCTACACGGTCAGAGGAGGGAGCCACCGATGATTCTGCTCCGTCGCCTGCTGGGTGACGTGCTGCGTCGGCAGCGCCAGCGCCAGGGCCGTACTCTGCGCGAAGTCTCCTCGTCCGCCCGAGTTTCGCTCGGCTATCTCTCCGAGGTGGAGCGGGGGCAGAAGGAGGCATCCTCCGAGCTGCTCTCCGCGATCTGCGACGCGTTGGACGTACGGATGTCCGAGCTGATGCGCGAAGTCAGTGACGAGCTGTCGCTGGCCGAGCTCGCGCAGTCGGCAGCCGCGAGCGAACCGGTGCCGGCACCGGTGCGCCCGATGCTCAATTCGGTCTCCGTGGCCTCGGTCACGGGCGGACCCGAGCGGGTGACCATCAAGGCGCCCGTGGAAGCGGTGAACGTCGTAGCCGCTTGAGTACCGCGAGCTGGACACGTGGGTGTGGCGGGAGCCCCGGTTGGTGCGTGATGCACCGGCCGGGGCTCTCTGCCGTCCGG
This sequence comes from Streptomyces sp. NPDC089915, assembly GCF_040684675.1. Taxonomy (NCBI): domain Bacteria; kingdom Bacillati; phylum Actinomycetota; class Actinomycetes; order Kitasatosporales; family Streptomycetaceae; genus Streptomyces; species Streptomyces sp. NPDC089915. The sequence goes on from NZ_JBFBGN010000095.1 coordinate 17,024, forward strand.
GGGCCCTCGTGCGGCCGTGCGCCCGGCCCGGTGTTCTGGGTGCGGGGGCGGGGGGTGTGGGGGAGGATGAGCGCGACCGGTACCCGGCCCTCTTCCGGACTCCGTCCGGGGAGGACCCCCAGGAGGTGGCCGTGCGGCTGTTACTGCGCATACCCGTGGCTCTGCCCGTCGTACTGGCCCTGCCGCTCGTGCTCGTCCTGGGCGCGGTGTGGTGGTGGGCCGTGGTGAGGCTGGCGGTGGTGCCCGCCGACGCGGGGCCCGTGGAGGGCGCGATAGCCATGGGCGGCTGGGGGCTGGGACTGCTGCCCGTGCACTGTGTACCCGGCCCCGTGCGCCGGGCCCGGGGCGGGGACCGCGCGGAACCTCCGGACGCTCCCGATCCCCCGGAGGAGGGAGGGGGTCACCAGGGCATCGACACCCCTCCGTTCGGCCGAAGGATCTGGCCCGTCATGAAGGACGAGGCGTCCGAGGCCAGGTAGAGCACAGCGTGCGCGATGTCCTCGGGCTCGCCGACCCGGCGCAGCGGGGACATGCGGACCATGGCGGCCTCGGTCTGCTCCTGGGCCTCGGGGCTGTGGCGGGCGGTCATGGGGGTGCGGATCCACCCCGGGGCGACCGCGTTGACGCGGATGCCGTACGGGCCGCTCTCGGTGGCGAGGGTCTTGGTCAGCTGCACGACGGCGGCCTTGGCGGCGCTGTAGCAGAGCAGGCCGGGCTGGGCGGCGTCCACGGCGCCGGAGGCCATCGTGACGACCGAGCCGGTGCGGCCGGCGGCGATCATGGAGCGGACGGCCTCCTGGCAGGTGCGCAGGACCCCCTTGAAGTTGACGTCCAGGACCCGGTCGAGGTCCTCGTCGGTGGTGTCCAGGACGCTGCTGGTGTGCATGACCCCCGCGATGGCGGCGGTGACGTCGAGCGGGCCGGCGGCGGCGACGGCGGCCCGCAGGGCGGTGCGGTCGGTGACGTCGAGGGGGTGGGCGGTGGCGGTGCCGCCGGCCTTGGCGATCAGGTCCGTGGTCTCGGCGAGGCCGTGCTCGTCGCGGTCCGCGCAGTGCACGGCCGCGCCGGCCGCGGCGAGCAGGAGCGCGGTGGCCCGGCCTATGCCGGCGGCGGCCCCGGTGACGAGCGCGGTGCGGCCGGTGAGGTCGTACGCGGTGATGGGTGTGGGCATGCCAGGACGGTACGAGCGAATCTGACGGCCCGTCAATTGGTCGGTGCGTCCGGGACGGGTCCGGACTGGCAGCGGGGGCACCAGTAGGTGGGGCGGCCGTCCTGCGGGGCCTCGCGCACGGGGGTGCCGCAGCGCAGGCAGGGGCGGCGGGCGCGGCCGTAGACGAACAGCTCCCGGCCGGGACGCCGGCTGCCGGTGGTGTTGCGGGGTCCGCCGTGGCCGGTGTTCGCGGCGAGCAGGCGCTGGGCGGCGGCCGCGAGGCGGACGGCGGTGACCTCCGGTTCGGGGAGCGCGCCGACCGGGGTCCAGGGGGTGGTCCGGGCCAGGAAGCAGAGCTCCGACTTGTAGATGTTGCCGATGCCCGCGAGGTTGCGCTGGTCGAGCAGGGCCTCGCCGAGGGGGCGGGCGGGGGCGGCGAGCAGGTTGGCGGCGGCCCGGGCGGGGTCCCAGTCGGGTCCCAGCAGGTCGGGACCCAGATGGCCCACGGCCCGGCCCTCCTCGGCGGTGCGCAGCAGTTCGAGCACGGGGAGGCGGTAGCCGACGGCGGTGGCGTCCTCGGCGGCCAGGACGGCCCGGATCTCGAAGGAGGGGCCGCCGCGCCATCTCCCGGCCGGGGCGAAGACGTACCAGGCGCCGTCCATGCCGAGGTGGCTGTGGAGGGTGAGGCCGCCGTCGAGGCGGGCCAGGAGGTGCTTGCCGCGCGGGGTGACGTCCAGGACGGTGCGGCCGGTGAGGTCGGCGGTGGCGAACCGGGGGACGCGCAGGTCGGCGTGGGTGAGGGGCTTGCCCGCGAGGGCGGCGTGCAGACGGGCCGCGACGCGGTGGACGCTGTCTCCTTCGGGCATGGGGCCATTGTGGCGCCGCCCGGGCGGGGGAACGGGGAACCCCCCGGGCGGGGTGACCGCCGCGGGGGGTTCGCGGATCAGGAGGTGCGGGGGCCCGGGGGCCGCCCGTTACTTCCAGGTGAGGCCCTTCTGGGGCGGGGAGGCGAGGTTGTTGTACGGGTCGCCCCAGTACTCGGCGCCGGTGACCTTGGTGCCGGTCGGCGCGAGGGCGATGGCGCAGGAGTTCTGGGTCTGGCCGTTGGTGAAGCCCTTCGGCAGCGAGTCGCTCGGGCACTTGTCGAACTTGCCGATGGTCAGGACGGTGCCGGCCTCGCTGCCGCCGTCCAGGAGGCCCTTCATGTGGCCGACGGAGGAGAACGACAGGTCCGTGTTGCCGGTGTTCTTGATCGTGTAGCGGATGTAGAAGGGGCTCATGCCCTTCGCCTTGTCGCCCAGGTTCAGCGTCGACAGGTCGGCCGGGGTGCCCGCGTCGATGCCGGTGACGGTCAGGGCGATCTGGCCGCCCTTGTTGCTGCCGTAGCTGAACGGGACGGTCGCGGTCTGGCCCATCTTGAAGGCCTGGCCGGACTTGGCCACCGCGCCGCCGCCGGCGGCGGGGGCGCCGGAGGCGCCGTCGTAGCCGTCCGCGGCCGGGGAGCTCGGGGCCCCGGCCGGCGGGGTGGCGTAGCCGCCCGGTGCGGAGGACTGGGCCGCCGGAGCGGAGGGAGCCGCCGGGAGGGCCTCTTCGTTGCCGTCCTTGCAGCCCGTCAGGACCAGGCTCGACGCGACGGCGAGGCCGGCCGCCACCAGGGTGGTCTTGCGCATGCTGATGCTGCTCACTTCTGTTCTCCCCCATGACTGTGCACCGCCAATGCAGTGCCTGTGATCACCTTTGATAAGGCATGGATAAGCGCCAGTGCCAGCTCAGGAGCGGCTGGCAGCGGTTTCGTGACATGGCCAAGACATACGTGTCTGAGTCGAGACCGGAGCGAGTTCAAGCCGTTTCCCGGGGCGGGGGCGGCTAGTTGCGCAGCCGCAGTCCCCTCGGGGTGGCGTGGAAGCCGGCCGTCTCCAGGGACGGGCCGAGCGGCGAGGTCAGGGCCGCCGCCGCGTTGATGCGCTCCACCGTCAGGTCCGGGAGGGTGCCCGCGCGGGAGGCCGCCGCCAGGGCCGCCGTGGCCGCCGCGAGACGGGGGTCGCCCGGGTCGGGCCAGGCCAGCAGGGTCTTCCCGCCGCGCTCCAGGTAGAGCACGAGTTCCCCGTCGACCTGCACCACCAGGGAGCCCGCCTTGCGGCCCGGCTTGTGCGAGGCGCCGGCCGGGGGCTCCGGCCAGGGCAGGGCCGCCCCGTACGCGTTCGCCGGATCGGCGGCGGCCAGGACCACCGCCGCCAGCGGGGGCGGGTTCTTCTCCGCCGCGCGCAGCCGGTCCACCGCGCCGTCCATCGCGAACTGGGCCGCGCCCAGCCCCTCCACCACGTAACCCCGGCGGGCCCGGCCGCTGTCCTCGAACGCCGACAGGACCCGGTACACCGCGCTGAATCCCTCGTCCGCGTCCACCAGCAGGAGGCGGCGTCCGTCCCCCTCGGCGAGCCGCGCCTGCACGGAGCGCACGTAGCCGCGTACGGCCGCGCCCGCCAGGTCGGGGACGTCCTCCCCGGGCAGCACCGCCTCGGCCCCGCGCGTCACCACGGCCAGCGCCGTGCCGGCGCACCGGGGTTCGGCGAGCCAGGCGCCGACCGGCTCGCGGACCGCGTCCACCGCGGCCCGCACCCGCGCCCCGGAAACCTCCGCCGCCCCGCCGTCGCGGACCACCGGCACCAGCAGCACCTCCGGCACACCGTCGGATGCGGTCCCGGCCTCCGCCAGCAGGGACCGGAGGTCCGGGTGGGCGGGGGCCCCGTCACAGTCCGGCAGGACCGACGGGACCCGGCCGGCGGCGTCCGGTGCGCCGAGCAGCGCCCGGGTCGCGGACGCGGCCGCCTCGGGGGCGTCGGCGGCCCGCTCCCACACCAGGTGCAGCGGGGTGACGGGCCGTCCGCCGCCCTCCGGCGCGGCCGACAGGGTCACGGTGGCGGCCGCCACCGGCCCGCCCTCGGCGTCGGCGAGCTCCAGCCCCACCACCCCGAACGCCCCGCGCACCGCACGCACCCGCACGCGGGCGGCGCCCGTCGCGTACAGCGCCGTACCGCTCCAGGCGGCCGGTACCGACGGGCCTTCCCCGTCGGCCAGTACGGGGTACAGCGCGGCCTCCAGCAGCGACGGGTGCAGCCCGTACGCCTCGGCCTCCGCCGCCCGGCCCTCCGGCAGGGCGGCCTCGGCGAAGAACTCCTCGCCCCGGCGCCAGGCCCGCTCCAGGGCGGGGTGCTCCCCGTCCAGGTCCAGCGGTTCGGCGCCCGGCGGCGGCCATGCGGCCGGGCCCCCGGGGACGGCCGGCGCCCGCCCGGGCGCCAGGACCGCCGTCAGGTGCCGCACCCACGGCTCCTCCCCGGCGGCCGACTCGGGCCGCGAGGCCACCGTCAGCCCGCGCCGGCCCGTCGCGTCCGGGGCCTGCGCCAGCAGTTGCAGCCGGACCCCGCCCCGCTCGGGCAGCACCAGCGCCGCTCCCGCGGACGCCTCGGCGACCTCGGGCAGGCCCACGGCCCCGCCCGCCGCCAGCGCCGCCTCCACCAGCGCCGCCATGGGCACCTCGGCGCCCGCCGGCCAGGGGTGGCTGCGCGGCGACACCGTCCCGGTGAACAGCACGGAGTCGGCCTCCGGCACGTCGAGGCGGAACGCCGCCAGCGGATGCCCCGTCGCCGTCATCCCGGACGTGCCCGCCCCCTCGCCGCCGGGGGCGTTGTCCAGCCAGTACGGCTCGTGCCGGAAGGCGTACGTCGGCAGCGGCACCACCCGGGGCCGGTCCGCGGCGAACGCGGGCCGCCAGTCCGCCGGCCCGCCCTGCACGTACAGTTCGGCCACCGAGGACAGGAACCGGTCCCGGCCGCCGTCGTCGCGGCGCAGCGACTCGACGACCGCCGTCCGCCCGGAGGCGCCGTCCGGCCCGGCCGCCGCGTCCAGGGTCTCGCTGACGCCCAGGGTCAGCACCGGGTGCGGGCTGACCTCCACGAAGTAGCGGTGCCCGTCGGCGAGCAGCGCCCGCACCGACCCCTCGAACCGCACCGTGCGGCGCAGGTTCTCGTACCAGTACCCGGCGTCCAGGACGGCGCTCTCCACCACCTCGCCCGTCACCGACGAGTACAGCGGCAGCTCCGGCCGCAGCGGCCGCACCGGCGCCAGCACCTCCAGCAGCCGCTCCCGGATCGACTCGACCTGCGGGGAGTGCGAGGCGTAGTCCACCGGGATGATCCGGGCCCGCACCCCCTGCGCCTCGTAGCGGGCCCGCAGCTCCTCCAGCGCGGCCGGCTCGCCCGCCACCACCGTGGCCGCCGGGCCGTTGACGGTGGCCACCGCGATCCGGCCCGCGTACCCCGCCACGTCCCCGGCGACCCGCTCGTGCGCCAGCGCCACCGACATCATCCCGCCGCGCCCCGACAGCTCCGTCAGCACCCGGCTGCGCCGGGCCACGACCAGGGCGCCGTCCTCCAGCGACAGGGCCCCGGCGACCACGGCCGCCGCGATCTCGCCCTGCGAGTGGCCGACGACGGCCGCCGGCTCCACCCCGTACGCCCGCCACAGCGCGGCCAGCGACACCATCACCGCCCACAGCGCGGGCTGGACCACGTCCACCCGCTCCAGGCCGGGCGCGCCCTCCCGGCCGGTGAGCACGTCGAGCAGCGACCAGTCGGTGTGCGGGGCGAGGGCCGCCGCGCACTCCTCGATCCGCGCCCGGAACACCGGCTCCGCGTCCAGCAGCCCGACGGCCATCCCCGCCCACTGGGCGCCCTGCCCGGGGAACACGAACGCCACCCTGCCGTACGCGCCGGTCTCCGCCGAGCCCGTCACCAGCCCCGGCGCCGCCTCACCGGCCGCGAGCGCCGCCAGCCGCGCGGCGAACTCCTGCGGGCCGGACCCCTGGAGCACGGCCCGGTGCTCGAAGGCGGAACGGCCCGTCGCCAGGGAGAACCCCACATCGGCGGGCCGGAGCCCCGGCCCGGCCTCCAGGTGCGCGGCCAGCCGGGCGGCCTGCGCCCGCAGCGCCGCCCCCGTACGGCCCGACACCACCCACGGCACCGTGCCCGCGGCCGGCTCCGCCGGAGCCTCCTCCTCGTCCTCCCGGACGGGCCCCGGCGCCTCCTCCAGGATCACGTGCGCGTTCGTCCCGCTCATCCCGAACGAGGACACCCCCGCGCGGCGCGCCCGGCCCGTCTCCGGCCAGGCCCGCTCCCGCGTCAGCAGCTCCACCTCGCCCATCGACCAGTCGATCTGCGCCGACGGGGCGTCCACGTTCAGGGTGCGCGGCAGCGTCCCGTGCCGCATCGCCTGCACCATCTTGATGACGCCCGCCACACCGGCCGCCGCCTGCGTGTGCCCGATGTTCGACTTGACCGACCCCAGCCACAGCGGCAGCCCCGCCGGCCGGCCCTGACCGTACGTCGCCAGCAGCGCCTGCGCCTCGATCGGATCGCCCAGCCGCGTCCCCGTACCGTGCGCCTCGACCGCGTCCACGTCGGCGGGGCCCAGCCCCGCGCTCTCCAGGGCCTGCCGGATGACCCGCTGCTGCGCCCGGCCGCTGGGCGCGGTCAGCCCGTTGCTCGCCCCGTCCTGGTTGACGGCGGAGCCCCGGACGACGGCCAGCACGCGGTGCCCGTTCGCCACCGCGTCCGACAGCCGCTCCACCAGCAGCATGCCGACGCCCTCACCCCAGGCCGTGCCGTCGGCGCCGTCCGCGAAGGACTTGCAGCGGCCGTCGGGGGCCAGCCCGCGCTGGCGGCTGAACTCCACGAACGCGCCCGGCGAGGACATGATCGTGACCCCGCCCGCCAGGGCCAGCGCGCACTCCCCGCGCCGCAGCGACTGCACCGCCAGGTGCAGCGCCACCAGCGAGGACGAGCAGGCCGTGTCCACGGTCACCGCCGGACCCTCCAGGCCCAGCGTGTACGCGATCCGACCCGAGGCCACACTGCCCGCGCTGCCCGTGCTGAGGTAGCCGCCGAGCCCGTCGGGGACCCGGGCCAGCCGGGTCACGTAGTCGTGGTGGATGACCCCCGCGAACACCCCGGTGTCCGTACGGCGCACCGACACCGGGTCGATGGACGCGTCCTCGAACGCCTCCCACGCCCCCTCCAGCAGCAGCCGCTGCTGGGAGTCCATCGCGAGGGCCTCGCGCGGGGAGATCCCGAAGAAGCCGGCGTCGAAGTCGACGGCCTCGTGCAGGAAGCCGCCCTCCCGCACGTACGAGGTCCCCGACCGGCCCGGGTCCTCGTCGAACAGGGCGTCCACGTCCCAGCCCCGGTTCTCCGGGAACGGCGTCCGCCCGTGCCCGCCGCGCCGCACGAGGTCCCACAGCCCGTCGGGGGAGCCGGCGCCGCCGGGGAAGCGGCAGCTCATCCCGACGATCGCGATCGGCTCGCGCTCCTTGGCCTCGGCCAGCGCCTCCGCCTCCCCGAGACGGCGTTTGGTCTCGCGCAGGTCGGCGGTGGCCCGCTTCAGGTAGTCGAGGAGCTTGGCCTCGTTGGTCTGGCTGGTGTTCGTCACGTGCGATCGCTCCAACAGGGGTCGGGCTTGCGGGGGTCGGGCTCCGGGTCGCGTCAGAGCGTCCCCAGCTCGCCGTCGAGCAGGTCGAAGATGTCCTCGGCGGTCGCCGATTCGATGTCCGCCGGTGCGGCGTCGGGCGCGGCCGCCGCCGTCCGGCCGTTCCAGGCGGCCAGGAGCTCCCGCAGCCGCGCGCCGACGGCCGCCTCGCCGGCCGCGTCGACCGAGCCGATCGCCGCCTCCAGCCGGTCGATGTCCGCCAGCACCGCCGCCGGTCCGGCCGGCTCACCGGCCGCCGCTCCGGCCCGGGTGCCGTCCACGGCTCCCGCCGCGGCCACGGCGAACTCCTCCACCAGCCGCTCCGCGAGCGCCGCCGGCGTCGGGTAGTCGAACACCAGCGTCGGGGGCAGCCGCAGCCCCGTCGCCGCCGTCACCCGGTTGCGCAGCTCCAGCGCGGTCAGCGAGTCGATGCCCAGCGCCTTGAACGGCTTCGCCACGTCGACGGTGTCGGCGTTCGCGTGGCCGAAGACCACCGCCGTGTTCTCCCGGACGATCTCCAGCAGCTCCCGCTCCCGCGCCACCGGCGTCAGCCCCGCCAGCCGCTCCGCCGGCGACACCCCGCCGGGCAGGCGCACCGCGGCCGCCGCCCGCCGCCCCGCCGGGCGGACCAGGCCCCGCAGCAGCGGCGGCACCGGACCGGCCGACCCCGACACCGCGCGCAGGTCCAGCCGCGCCGGCACGAGCACCGCCGCACCGTCCGCGAACGCCGCGTCGAACAGCGCCAGCCCCTCCTCGGAGCCCAGCGCCCCGGAGCCGCCCCGGCCGGGCCGCGGCCCCTCGCCGCCGGCCAGGTGGGCCGTCATCGTGCTGGCCTCCTCCCACATGCCCCAGGCCAGGGACACCGCGGGCAGGCCCAGAGCCCGCCGGTGCAGGGCGAGCGCGTCCAGGGAGGCGTTCGCCGCCGCGTAGTTGGCCTGGCCCGGGTTGCCGAACACCCCGGCCGCCGAGGAGAACAGCACGAACGCCGACAGGTCCAGGTCCCGCGTCCGCTCGTGCAGCGCCAGCGCCGCCGCCGTCTTCGGCCGCAGCACCCGCTCCAGCCGCTCCCCGGTCAGCGACCCGAGGATCCCGTCGTCGAGCACCCCGGCGGTGTGCACCACCGCCGTCAGCGGGTGCTCCGCCGGAATCCCGGCGAGGAGCTCCGTCAGCGCCCCGGAGTCCGCGACGTCGCAGGCCACGACCGCCGCCCGCGCGCCCAGCCCCGCCAGCTCGGCCGTCAGCTCCGCCGCCCCGGCCGCCGCCGGACCGCTCCGGCTGGTCAGCAGCAGGTTCCGCACCCCGTACCGGCGGACGAGGTGACGTGCCAGCAGACCGCCCAGCGTGCCCGTACCGCCCGTGACCAGCACCGTGCCGTCCGGGTCGAAGCCCGCCGGGACCGTCAGCACCACCTTGCCGGTGTGCTTGGCCTGGCTGACGTACCGGAACGCGTCCTTCGCCTGCCGGACGTCCCAGGTGGTCACCGGAAGCGGCGACAGGTCACCGCTCTCGAACAGCTCGACCAGCGCGGCGAGCATCTCACCGATCCGCTCCGGACCGGCGTCCACCAGGTCGAACGCCCGGTACTCCACCCCGGGGTGCGCCTCGGCGACCTCCGAAGGCACCCGGATGTCGGTCTTGCCCATCTCCAGGAACCGGCCGCCCCCGGGCAGCAGCCGCAGCGAGGCGTCCACGAACTCCCGCGCCAGCGAGTCCAGGACGATGTCCACGCCCCGCCCGCCCGTCGCCTCCAGGAACGCGCCCTCGAAGTCCAGGGTCCGCGAGTTCGCCAGGCGCTCCCCGTCCAGCCCGGCCGCCCGCAGCGTGTCCCACTTGCCGGGGCTGGCCGTGCCGTACACCTCCAGCCCCAGGTGCCGGGCCAGCTGCACGGCGGCCATCCCGACGCCGCCCGCCGCCGCGTGGATGAGCACCCGCTCGCCGCGCCGCGCCCGGGCCAGGTCCACCAGCCCGTAGTACGCGGTCATGAACACGATCGGCACGGCGGCCGCCTGGGCGAACGTCCACCCCTTGGGAACGCGGTGCACACTGCGCGCGTCGGCGACGGCCACCGGCCCGAACGCCCCGTCGAAGATGCCCATCACCCGGTCGCCGGGCTTCAGCGAGGTCACCCCCGCGCCCGTCTCCAGGACCACGCCGGCGCCCTCGCCGCCGAGTACGAACTCGCCCGGGTACAGGCCCAGGGAGAGCATCACGTCACGGAAGTTGAGGCCCGCCGCGCGCACCCCGATCCGCACCTGCCCGGCGGCCAGCGGCGCGTCCGCCTCCGGGGCGGGCACCAGCGCCAGGTTCTCCAGGGTCCCCCGGCCGCGCACGTCCAGCCGCCAGGCCCGCTCCCCGCCCGGCACGGCCAGGGCCTCGGACGCCCGCGCCCGCGCCAGCCGCGGTACGAGGAACTCCCCGCCCCGCAGCGCCAGCTGGGGCTCGTCGGTGGCGACGGCGGCCGGCAGCAGGTCCCAGCCGAGGTCGATGGAGGAGTGTGAGGGGTGCGGCCCGTCGGCCAGGACGATCCGGCCCGGGTTCTCGGCCTGCGCGGAACGCACCAGACCCCACACGGCGGCCGCCGCCAGATCGTGCACGGCCTCCCCGCTCCGGGGCACCACCGCGCCCGAGGTCAGCAGCAGCAGCCGGGTCCCGGCGAACCGCTCGTCGGACTGCCAGTCCCGCAGCAGCCCCAGCACCCGCCCGACGAGCTCGCCCACCCGCTCCGCCGAAGCCTCCCCGGCACCCTCCACGGGCACCACCAGCACCCTCGGGGCCCGCGCCGCGGCGCCCGCCCCGTCCAGACCGGCGTACACGTCGAAGCCGACGCCCGCCCGGCGCAGGGCGGCGGCGGCGTAGCCGTCCTCGCCGCCCAGCAGCGCCCACCCGTCGGCGGCCTCCGCGGCCGCGTCCAGGGCCAGCCCGGCCCAGTCGAGGCGGAACAGCGCGTCGCGCAGCGCCCCGTCCGCCGGCTGCTCGGCGGTGACGGCGCGCAGCGCGAGGGACTCCACGTCGGCCACGGGCTGCCCCGTCTGGTCGGCGAGGGCCAGCGACACCGAGTCCGTACCGGCGGGCGCGATCCGCACGCCACCGGCGCCTCCGCCCTGCGCGTGCGGAT
>NZ_JBFBGN010000096.1:0-19607 GCF_040684675.1 Streptomyces sp. NPDC089915
GCCCGGCGCAGGGCCTCCGCCTTGGCACCGGGGGCGTCGAGGGGGCCGTCGACCAGCCCGGCGAAGCCGATGGCGATCCGCGCGCCGCCGATCGGTACCAGGCCCACCTCGACGACTGCGCCGGAGTCGAAGCGCGTGGAGGAGCCGGCCGCGACCGCGAGGCGCATGCCGTAGGCGGCGGCGCGGTCGAAGTCGAGGCGCGGGTTGGCCTCGAAGAAGTGGAAGTGCGAGGTGACGCTCACCGGCACGGAGGCGGTGTTGCGCACGGCCAGGGTGAGCGCCGGCTCCGGCTCCTCGACCGGGTCGGCGCCCGGCAGGACGGCGCCGGGCGCCGCGTCGTCGCGGGGCTGCGCCCCGAAGGGGTCGCCGACCGCCGCGAGCCGGGTGCCGTCCTCGAAGACGGCCTCGACCATCACCTCGGTGACGATGTCCACCACGCCCGGCAGCACGTCGTCGGGGCCGAGGACGGAGCGGCCGCGTTCGAGGGCCTCGGCCAGGCGCACCCCGTCGCGGGCGGCCTCGCACACCGTGTCCGCGATCAGCGCGGTGGCCTCGGGGACGTTGAGCCGCAGGCCCCGCGCACGCCGGGTCCGGGCCAGCTCGGCGGCGCCGAACAGCAGGAGCCGGTCGCGTTCGGTAGGTGTCAGCGGCACGGGGACCACCGCCCACGGGAAACGTTCATGATCATTCCTTTGGATTGCGCCGGCCCGGGGATGACTCCGGGCGACGCGAGGAACTGTGACACTGACTGAAAATTCAGTCAAGAGTTACGACAAGGAAAGGCCCCGGCCTACGCAGGACGCACGACGCGCTGACGAGGCGACCGCGTCCGGGCAGGCCGGGGCGGCCCACCGGGGGTGGGAGGGGCGGGGCGGTACGCCTCAGTACCGCTGGAGTCCGGCCAGCTCGGCGTCGATGGCCCCGCGCATCAGCTCGCGCGCGTGGCCGATCCGGATACCGCCGCTGAGCCAGCGCATGCTGAGCCCCTCCAGCAGGGCGGTGAGGCGTTCGGCGGCCGCGGCGAGCGAGGAGGCGGTCGCCATCGGCTGGACCTGCCCCAGCAGCGCGGCGACCTCCTGGACCCAGACCAGGGTGGCCCGGGCGAGGTCCTCGCGCAGCACCTCGTCGAAGACGGCGCTGGCCCGCAGCTCGCCCCAGGCCGAGCTGTTCTCCCGGACCTCCACGGTGTCCTGGAGCTCCAGCAGCAGGGTCTCGTCCAGCTCCTCCCGGGGGGTGAGGGGAGGGGCGTCCGGATCGCGGTCGGTGGTGTAGCGCTCGGCGCGGTCGTTGATGAACTCGAGGGTCTGGCGCAGGACCCCGGTGCGGTCCTTGAAGTGGTAGTAGATCAGGGCGGTCGACACCCCGGCCTCGGCCGCGAGTTCTTCCACGCGCAGCCCGCGGACCCCGCGCCGGGCGATCACCCGGGCGGCCGCTTCGAGGATCTGAGTGCTGCGAGACGCCATGACCCGCACCTTACCGGGGCGTTCGGCCGCGGGCGCACGCGGCCCGTCCCCGGACCGGCGGACCTGCCGGGGCACGCCGGCCATCAGATCACCGGCGGGACGGCCGGGTGCGACTGGGTGGCGCAGTGGATGCCGCCGCCGCCGCTCGCGATGCCGTCGATGGGGATCTGGACCACGTCCCGGGCGGGGTAGGCGGCCTGCAGGATGGCGTAGGCCACGCCGTCCGCGTAGGCGTCGCCGAACCGGGGGGCGACCACCCCGCCGTTCGGGGTGTAGTAGTTGGTGTAGCTCGACAGGAACTCCTCCCCCTTGCCGGTGATCTTCTTGCGGTCCGGGCCGGGCAGCTCGGTGACGGCCAGACGGCGGCCCCGGGCGTCGGTGGCGGCCGCCAGGACCTTCTTGGTCTCCTCGTAGACCGCGACCCACTTGGGGTCCGTGTCGGGTCCGGGCTTGTCGAGGATGACCTTGCCCGGGGCCGTGAAGCGGGCCAGGCAGTCGATGTGGCAGTCGGTGATGTCCGCGCCGGCCAGGCCCGGCGCCCAGATGACCTTCTGGATGCCGAGCGCCGTCTTCAGCTCCTGCTCCACCTGCTCCTGCGTCATGCCCGGGTTGCGGTTGGGGTTGACCAGGGAGCTGACGGTGGCCAGCAGGGTCCCCTCGCCGTCGGTCTCCAGCGAACCGCCCTCGCCGGTGAAGCCCGCCTGGACGCGGCTCACGGCGTACTCGCCGAGGAGGATGCCGGCGGCCGCGGCGTCGTTGGCGTAGGGCTGGGCGTACGAGGTGCCGGTCTTGCCCCAGCCGTTGAAGTTGGTGTCCACGCCGACGACGGCTCCCGGGCCCGCCAGGAAGGTGGGGCCGAAGTCGCGGATCCACAGGTCGTCCACCGGTATCTCGATGACGTCGATGGCGTAGCGGGCGCCGCGGCCGCACTGGTAGCGGGCGTCGGCGGCCTGGCCGGGGCGGGCCAGCACGACGACCGGCTCGAAGCGGGAGATCGCGTACGCGACGCCGGCGATGTCCGCGCGCACGTTCGCCAGCCCGTCGGCGCCCCAGACCCGGGAGAGGGCGGGCCAGGCCATGTACGTGCGGACGTGCGCGTCGGTCTCGGCGGGCATGGTCAGCCCGGCCGGGGCGCCCGCGGCGCGGGCGGGGGCGGAGGGGAGGGCCGAGCCGAGGGCCGCCAGCGGCAGGGCGGCCGCGCCGAGCTGGAGCAGCCGGCGACGGGAGGTGGTGGGCGATTCCATGGGGGGGCTCCCTGAGGGGGAAGGGGCGGGGATTGATCGGCATCCTTGCGTTAACTGAAAATTCAGTCAAGAGAGGGGGAGCAATGTGTTCCGCGCGGTCGGCTCCGGATCAGCCCAGGTGGTACTGGTCCACGACGATCGTGACGGGTCCGGCGGCGGTGGCCTTGCGCAGCCGGACGACGGCCAGCTCGCGCCGGTCGGGGCTGCGGACGCAGAAGGGCCGCTCCCCCGCCAGGGCGCTGAACGGCAGGGAGGTGACGGGCTTGGTCTCGATGCCGTGGAGGCAGGCGGGCACCGTGAGGGCCTTGCCGTCGGACACGAAGGAGTCGGACTCCTCCGAGGGCACGAGGGCCTGGGCGTCCCGCGCGAGGAACCAGGTGGCCGTGTCGGCGGGCACCACCTTCCCGGCCTTCAGGTCGAACTCGTAGCCGGCGTCGGGGGCGGTGAGCTCGACCTGGGTGTACCCGGCCGGATAGGGGGCGGGTGTGGGGGACGGGGAGGGCGGCTCGGCGTCCCCGTCGGCCGGCTCCCGGTCCTCGGCGGAGGCGGCGGCCCCCTCGCCCGGGCCGTCCAGGTAGTACACGGCCCCGCCGCAGAGCAGCAGGGTCACGGCCACCGCCCCGGCCACGGCGGGCAGCCGCCGCCCGCGGCGCGCCGCCCGGCGGCCGGGGGGTGCGGCCGAGCCGGGGTCGGACGCCGGCGCCGGGACGGGGGCGGCGGCCGGCGGCGCGGGGGCGTGCGCGGCGGGCCGGGGGGCGGCGGGGGCGGTGGCCGTGGCCGTGGCCGCCATGGCCGTCGGCGCGTGGGACGCGGGCCCGGGCTCCCCCGGGCCGGGAGCCGGCGCGGGCCCGCCCACCTCCTCCCGGACCGGCCGGGGCAGCCAGCCGTCGGTGAACTCCGGCCGGCCTCCGACGGCGGGGTGCCCGTGCACGTACGCGATCAGCTCGGCGGTGGTCGGACGGTCCTGGGGCTGCTTGGCCAGGCACCACGCCACCAGGTCGCGCAGCTCGGCGGGGACCCGGCTCAGGTCGGGGTGCTCGTGGACCACGCGGTACAGGGCCGTGGACTCGGGGCCGGGGCCGAAGGGCGGCGTGCCGCCCGCCACGTACGCGACGAGCGCGCCCAGGGCGAAGACGTCGGTGGCCGGGGTCACCCGGTGGCCGAGGGCCTGCTCGGGCGCCATGAAGGCGGCGGTGCCGATCCTGAGCCCGGTCCCGGTGAGCGCGGAGGAGTCCGCGGCGTGCGCGATGCCGAAGTCGATCACCCGGGGGCCGTCCCCGGCGATCAGCACGTTCGCGGGCTTGAGGTCCCGGTGGACGACCCCGGCCGCGTGGATGACCTGGAGGGCCTCCGCGATGCCCGCGACCAGCAGCAGCGCCGTCCGCACGGGCAGCGGGCCGTGCCGGCGCACCACCTCGTGCAGGGAGGGGCCGGGCACGTAGGCGGTGGCCAGCCACGGGGTGCGCCCGTCCACCCCGAAGTCGACCACCTGCGCGGTGAACAGGCCGTGGATCCGCCGGGCGCTGGCCACCTCGCGGGCGAACCGCTCGCGGAACTCGGGGTCCTCCGCGAACTCGGCGCGTACGGCCTTCAGCGCGATCGGGCGGCCGCCCGGCGTGTACGCGAGGTAGACCACCCCCATCCCGCCCGCGCCGAGCCGGGCGTGCAGGCGGTAGCCGCCGATCTCGCGGGGGTCGTCGGCGGTGAGTCCCGCGGGAACGGGCTGTACGCCGGGAAGCTGGTCGGGCATGCGGTGCTCTTTCCACGATGCGGCAGGTCAGGTGGCCGGTTTTCATCGTCTCCTTAACTAAAGTTTCAGTCAACGTGTGACAATACGTGCCTCACCCCGCCCGACGGGTTCACCCGGGAAGGACCACACCGTGACGGACCGCAGACGGACCATCCTCGAAGGCGCCGCCCGCGTCATCGCACGCCGGGGCGTCCGCGGACTGCGGGTGACGGAGCTGGCGGCCGAGGCGGGGGTGTCCACCGCCCTGGTCTACTACCACTTCAAGGACCGGCCCGGCATCCTGCGCCAGGCCCTGGCCTTCATCGGGGACCGGGCCGACCGCTACACCGAACCCTCGGACGCCGCCGCCGGACCGCACCCCGCCGACCCCCGCGAGCTGCTGGAACGGACCCTGCTCCTGGAGTTCCAGGACCTGCCCGAGGTCCGCGAGAACAGCACGGCCTGGGGGGAGCTGCGGGCCCACACCGTCTTCGACCCGGAGCTCCGGGAGGAACTCGCGGCGGCCGGCGCCGCCTGGGCGGCCGAGGTCGCCGAACTGATCGCGGCCGTCCGCCCGGGCGCGGCCGCCGCCGAGGTCACGGGCGCGGCGGAGCGGCTGACCGCCCTGCTGGAGGGGCTGAGCGTGCGCTGGCTCAGCGGCCTGCTCCCCCTCGGGCACGCCCGCCACCTGATGCGCGAGGCGGTCCGCGTGGAGGTCGACCGGCTGTCCTGAGCGGCTCCGGGGGTTCCATGGGCCGATCGGGTTCTCGCCATGCGTGGCGGTTTGACTGAATTTTCAGTCAGTGCCACAGTGACGGGACGAGTCCACGATCGGAGTTCCCCCGTGACGAACCCTCCCCCCACCCGCCGGTCCGTCCTCCGCACCCTCGCCGGTTTCGGCGCCCTCGCCCTCGGCGCCGCCGCCTGCGGCCCCGCCGACACCGCCGCCGAGCGCCCCGGCACCCCGGCCGGCACCCCCGAGCAGCCCGGCGCGGGCGGCGCGGCGCGGCGCCGGGGCGCCGAGTGGGAGAGCCACACCCGGACCTTCATGGCCTGGCCGGCCATCGCCGCCGGGGTGTGGGACAAGGACCTGCCCTACGTACGCGAGGACATCGCGCGGATCGCCCGCGCCGTCGGCAAGTACGAGGCCGTGGTGATGATGGCCCGGCCCGACCAGGTGGACGCGGCCCAGCGGGCCTGCGGCAACCAGGTCGAGGTCATCCCGCTGGCCGTCGACGACCTGTGGGCCCGCGACACCGTCCCCGTGTTCGTCGAGGAGGCCGGGAAGGTCGTCGGCGTCGACTTCAACTTCAACGGCTGGGGCAACAAGCAGGAGCACGGCAACGACGCCAAGGTCGGCCGGACCCTGCTGCAGAAGTACGGGATCCCCCGGGTCCAGGCCCCCCTCGTCGCCGAGGGCGGCTCCTTCGAGACCGACGGCGAGGGCACCCTGCTCGTCACCGAGAGCTCGATCGTCAACGACAACCGCAACCGGGGGAAGTCCCGGGACACCATCGAGGCCGAGCTCAAGAAGACCCTCGGGGTGCAGAAGGTGATCTGGCTGGCCGGTGTGCGCGGCCAGGACATCACCGACGCCCATGTGGACAGCCTCGTCCGGTTCACCGCGCCCGGCGTGGTCCTCCTCGACCGGGCCCACCCGAACACGCCGCCGGACTCCTGGTCCCGCTCCGCCGACCAGGCGAAGTCCGTCCTGTCCAAGGCCACGGACGCCCGCGGCCGGCGCTTCCAGATCATCGACCTGCCGCAGCCGGACCTGGACCGGATCACGGGCCGGGGCGACGACTTCGTCTCCACCTACGCCAACTTCTACGTGGCCAACGACGCCGTGTTCATCCCCCGGTTCAACGACCGGCAGGCCGACGACCGCGCCCGCGGCATCCTCCAGGAGCACTTCCCCAAGCGGGAGGTGGTCCAGGTGGAGATCGACACGATCGCCTCCGGTGGCGGCGGCATCCACTGCTCGACGCACGACCAGCCCGGCAAGCCCGCCGCCTGACGGCCGCGGACCGGCAGCCGACCGGTCGCCGGCCGGGCCCGGCGGACGACCCGCGGGCCCGGTCGGCGGACCGCCGTTACGGCGCCATCTCGTACGCCCCCGAGAGGGCCTCGACGCGCTCCCAGACGCGGGCCGCGCGGGCCTCGTCGACGACCGGGCGGCGCACCGCGCCCAGCGCCCACTCCTGCTGCGCCGGCGTCGCGGAGTCCTTGCCGTGCAGTTCGACGGCGTGGCCGGAGAAGTCGCGGACCAGGACGGAGAACAGCTCGTCGAGGACGTCCCGGTCCAGGTCCGTCAGACGGGCCTGCTCCAGGATCAGCTGGCCGTGCACCACCAGGGCGAACAGCTGGCCCACGGAGAGCAGGAGGTCGAGGTCGCGGCTCTGCGCCTCGTCGGGGGCGATGGTGGCGACGAACGCGCAGAGGGCGTCGGCCTGCTCGCGGAAGCGGGCGACGTTCGGCACGTCGGCGTACGCGTCGTAGGCGGGCCGCCAGTCGTGGAAGCGTACGGAGCCCAGACCGCGGGCCGGGCCCTGCCGGAAGAGGAACTCGTCGTCGGCCGCGTCGAGGCGGGTCGGCACGGCCGGGTGGTCCACCGGCTCCAGCAGGTGGTTGCGCATGAACTTGAGGATCAGCGCGAGGTTGACGTGGACGGTGCCCTCCAGCTTGGGCAGGCCCCGGATCTCGACGGCGGCGTTCGCGAAGTAGGTGTCCTTCTCGAACCCCTTGGCCGCGATGACGTCCCACATCAGGTCGATGACCTTCTCGCCCTCGGTGGTCACCTTCATCTTCGTCATCGGGTTGAAGAGGAGGTAGCGGCGGTCCTCGGGACCGGCGGAGCGGAAGTAGTCCACGGCGCGGTCGCTGAACAGCTTCATGCCGACGAGGCGGACGTAGGCGTCGGCCAGCTCCCGGCGCACGTGCGGGAAGGCGGTGACGGGGCGGCCGTAGAGGACGCGGTTGTGCGCATGGGTCACGGCCTCGTACATCGCGTGCTCGCAGATGCCGATGGAGGCGGTGCACAGGTTGAACTTGCCGACGTTGACCGTGTTGAGGGCGGCGTCGAAGGCGGCGCGGCCGGTGTGCAGGACGTCGGCGGCGGCGACCGGGTAGTCCTGGAGCCGGAACTCGCTGACGTACTTGGACGAGTGGACCACGTTCTGTTCGAGGTGGTACGCCGGGTGACGGCTGTCGGCGGCGAAGAAGACATACCCGTCCGGGCCCTCGACGTCGGTGCGGCGGCCGAACACCGAGACGAGGCCGGCCGCGTTGCCGTTGCCGATGTAGTACTTGGAGCCGCTCGCGCGGAAGCCGCCGTCGCCGTCCGGCTCCAGGAGCATGTCGGTGGAGTAGATGTCGGCGCCGTGGGTCCGCTCGGACAGGCCGAAGGCGAACACCTCGCCCTGGGCGAGGAGTTCGGCGGCACGGGCGTGGGCGTCGGTGTTCCCGCTCTGCCAGACCGGGCCGAGGCCGAGGATGGTCACCTGCCAGGCGTACCAGTAGTCGAGGCCGTAGAAGCCGAGGATCTCGTTGAGGGCGGCGATCCGGGCGGTGTCCCAGCGCTGGTCCTCGCGGGCGGCGGCGGAGGCCGGGGTGAGGAAGGTGGAGAACAGGCCTTCCTTGGCGGCGAACGCGAGGAAGTCCGCGAGCCAGGCGCGGGTGCGGTAGTCCTCCAGCAGCCGGCGCTTGCCGCGCTCCTCGAACCAGTCGACGGTGGCGCGCAGCAGGCGCCGGGTCTCGGGGTCGAAGTGCGCGGGGTCGTAGGTGCGCGGGTTGAAGAGGAGGGGGTCGGCCATGAGGGGTCGCCTTCCGGAGGGTGGTGGGTGGGGTGCGGTCAGGCGGACGGTGGTGGCGTCGCGCCGAGGCGGTGCAGGGTGGCGAGGACGTCGTCCAGCCAGGCGACGGTCATCCGCTCATACGCGATGCCGCCGCGCAGCACCACGTGCTGGAGCTCCTGCCCGGCGTCGAGCGGGCCGGGGGCGCCGGGGCCGGTGAAGTCGCGCCGCTCCCCCGCGAGGTAGTGCGCGAGGCGGTCGCTGTGGGCGCGGTGGTGCCGTTCGACCTCGCGGATCAGGGCGGCCGGGTCGTCGAAGGCCGCGCCGCGGATCTTCACGGCGAGTTCGTGGCGCATGCTCTCGGGTTCGATCGGCTCGTGCAGCCAGCGGGCGAGGGCGGCGCGGCCGGGGGCGGCGACGGAGTACTCCTTCTTGTCCGGCCGCCCCTGCTGGGGCACCTCGCGGACGGTGAGCAGGCCGTCGCCCGCCATGCGGGCCAGGACCCGGTAGATCTGCTGGTGCGTGGCGGTCCAGAAGTAGCCGATGGACCGGTCGAACCGCCGGGCCAGTTCGTAGCCGGAGCCCGGCATCTCCAGGAGGGAGACGAGGATCGCGTGGTCGAGCGCCATGCCCCGATCTTTCTATGCAACGAGTTGCATAGACAAGGGGCGCCGCCCGGGTGAGACACGGCTCACCCGGCGGTGCGGGGCCCGCCGCAAACCCGATTGCCGCCCCGGGGACGGGTGGATAGCGTCCGGATCATGACCCCGGACCTGCGCACCGAGCGCCTCCTGCTGAGCCCGTACGTCCCCGAGGACGAGGAGGCGTTCACCGCCCTGTTCCAGGACCCGGGCGTGTCCCGGTGGATGGGGGACGGGCCCGTCTCCGAGGCGGAGGACCGGGCCCTGTTCGGCCGGATCTTCTCCAAGGTCTACGCCGGGGACCTGTTCGACGTCTGGGCCGTGCGCAGGGACGGGGTGCTGGTGGGGCACGCCGAGATCAAGCGGACCGACGAGGTCGCGGGGCACGAGATCATCTACGCGCTGGCCCCCTCGGCCTGGGGTGCGGGCCTGGGCACCGAACTGGCCCGCGCCCTCACCGCGTACGGCTTCGAGACCCTCGGGCTGGACGAGGTGCACGCCACCGTGGCGGCCGAGAACGCCGCCTCGCTGGCGCTGCTGGAGCGGATCGGCTTCGCGCACGTGCGGGACGTCGCGGAGGACGACGGCAGCACGACCCGGGTGCTGACCCGGCACCGGACCGCCCCGGTCGCCCTTTAGGCCGTTTCGTTCGGATCCGGCCGGGCATGCCGCCGGTGGCCGGATCCCATCCGTCCGCCGGGACCCGTCCCGGTGCTGCGGCGACGGCGGTTCGGGGCGGCGGGTACGGTTCCGGCATGGACGTTTCAGCAATCAGTTCGAACGACGACGCCCCGGACCGGGCGGGGGCGGTCAAGGAGACCGCCCGCCGGCAGCTGGTGGAACTGGGGGCCGCGGGACTGTCCCTGGAGGGCGTGGCCCGCGCGGCCGGGCTCGGCCTCTCCGACGTCGAGGCCGTCTTCCCGCGCCGCGACGACCTGCTGACCGCGCTGGTCATCGACGCCTACGACGCCTCGGGCGCCGCGATGGAGCGGGCCGACACGGCCGGGGCTCCGGCGGGGGCGCGGCTGCTCGCCGTCACCCGCGCGCTGCGGCGCTGGTCCTTCGCCAACCCCGGCGAGTTCACCCTGATCTACGGTTCGCCGGTGCCCGGCTACCACGCCCCCGAGGACACCGTCCCGGCCGCCGCGCGGACCCCCGCCGTGCTCGCCGGGATCATCCGGGCGGCGCTGGAGGCCGGCGAACTGACCCCGCCCCGGCGCGCGGTGCCGGGTCCCCCGCTGCTGCTCCCGGCGGCCGTGGAGGCCTTCGGCGGCGTGCCCGAGGCTCCGTTCTCGGACATCATCGAGCGCGGCATCGTGCTGTGGAGCAACCTCATCGGGCTCCTGGTGTTCCAGGTCTTCAGCCGCACCCACGACAGCGTCAAGGACGAGGCCGCCTACTTCGACTACGCGATCGCCGTGGCGGCCGAGAGCATCGGGCTCGAGGTCCCCCCGGGCGAACCCACCGACTGACCCCCACTGCCGCCCCCGCGGCACCCTGCAGGAAACCGAGCCTTGAACACCATCAGAACCCTCTGCTTCGTCATCGCGGCGCTCTCCTCGTACGCCGCGCTCATCTACCGGCTGTGCCAGGTGCGGCGCAGCCGGCACGACAGCGCCTACTGGACACTGATCAGCACTCTGGTGCTCCAGTGCCTCACCTTCACCTTCGGCGCCATCGCCATGGGAGGTCCGGGCCTCCTGGGCGTCGGCAACCTCGCCATCCTGCTCATGCACCTGTCGGCGGTGGCCTACTGCGTCGCCGCGGAGATCATCCTGCTGCGGTGGGCGGCCCCCGAGGAGGAGGCCCGGCGCAGGACGCGGTGGTGGGTGATCACCGGGAGCGCGCTGAACGTGGCCCTGGTGGCGCTCTTCCTGCTCGCCGACGGGACCTCCCGGCCGTCCTCGGACTTCGACACGGGCAGCGGGCAGCCGCTGGTCCTCGTCTACCTGCTGGCCTTCATGGCCTCCCAGGCGCTGCCGTGCGTGACCATCTTCCGCCAGTGCGGTGAGTACGCGCGGATGACGGACAACGAGTCGCTGCGCCAGGCGCTGCGGGTGCTGCGGGTGGCCGCCGTGGTGCTGTTCCTGTACTGCACGTGCCGGACCGTCAACATCCTGACGGCCGCCGCCGGGTTCGACATCGGCGTCTGGAAGCTGGCCTCGAACCTCTTCAGCGCGGCGGGCATCGTCATCCTGTCGCTCGGCCTGACCAACTCCTCCTGGGGTCCGGCGGCTTCCCGGCTGCTGGCGTGGGGCCGGAGCTACCGCTCGTACCGGGCGCTTTACCCGCTCTGGCGGGACCTGTACGAGTCCTCCCCGGACATCGCCCTGGAGCCGCCGGGCGCCTCGGTCTCGGACCTCGACTACCGGCTGCACCGCCGGGTCGTCGAGATACGCGACGGCTGGCGGGACCTGCGGCCGTTCATCGACCGTACGACCGTGGGCGGTGCGCAGGGTTCGGACGGCGCCTCGGGCAGGGAGCAGAGCGAGGAGTCGCGGCAGGCCTTCACGGAGGCGGCGCGGATCAAGCGGGCGCTGCTGGCCAAGCAGGCCGGGACGATGCCGCACGACAACAAGGACGCGGGCGACTTCGACGACCGCGACACGGACAACTTCACGGCCGAGGTCGCCTGGCTCACCAAAGTGGCGGCCGCCTACAGTAAACTCGGCACCGCGAGTTGAAAGCTCCCGCCCGGTTCGTATCCCCCGTCGAACCGGGCGGGCCTCCCCCGTTCCCCCCGTGTGTTACGTCGGGCCGGACGGGTGGCTCCCGCCCGGACTGGCCCGGCCCATCCCCCGAGGGCCGGGCCAGTCCGATTTTCACTACCTGCCTCCCCGTCGAACATCCCCCGTGACGAGTTAGCTGGCAGCTATCGGCGAGACCCAACGTTGGCGGAGTCCAGGCCAATTGTCAACTGACCGCTATTCTGTGAAACTGGCGTATAGCCAAGGGCTATACCGAGGAGGTGACGGGAGGAAGTTTCACCATGAGCGAGAACGACGACCGGCCCCTGCTCGCCAGGCGCCTTGACGACCTGTTCAAGACGGTCCGCCCCAAGGGCAAGCACTGGACCAACGCCGAGGTGGCGGAGGAACTGAAGCGGATCAACCCCGAGCTCAAGGCCGGGGGCGTGTACCTCTCGCAACTGCGGACGGGCAAGCGCTCCAACCCGTCACCCGACCTCCTCGCGGCCCTGGCCAAGTTCTTCGGCGTCTCGGTCGCCTACTTCTTCGACGACAAGGTCGCCGAGTCCGTGCTCAGCCAGGTCGCCGCCATCGAGGCGCTGCGGCAGTCCGGCGTCCGGGCCGTGGCGATGCGCGCGGCCGGGATGAAGAAGGAGAACCTCGCGGCCATCACGGCCATCATGGACCAGTACCGGCAGATGCAGGGCCTCCCGCCGGTCAACGACGCCGACTCCCCCGCCGCCGACAAACCCGGCCCCTCCGAGCCCGTATGAAGGGCTCCTGGAAGGAGCGGGCCGCCGACCACGAGCGCCGCAGCCGGCTCAAGAAGCTCCGCAAGGCCGGCACCCGGCGGCTCGCCGAACTCGGCCTCCCCGAGGTGTCCGACGTCGCCGAACTCTGCCGCCACCTCGGCGAGGCGCGCGAGCGGCCGATCCTCCTGGTCCCGATGCAGATGCCCGCGTCGCACCCCTGCGGCATGTGGGTGGCCGCCCGCGACGAGGACCTGATCTTCTACGACGCCAACACCACCAGCGCGCATCAGGAGCACATCATCTTGCACGAGCTGGGCCACATCATCTGCTGCCATCGCGGGGCCGGCGGACTGGACGAGGCGGCCGCCCGCCTCCTCTTCCCCGACCTCGACCCCGACCTCGTGCGCGACATGCTCCTGCGCGCGACCTACGACGACGTCCAGGAGCAGGAGGCCGAGATCATCGCCTATCTGCTCGCCCAGCGGATGGAGGGCGCGGAGCAGCCGCATCCGGCGCACCCCGAGGACGGGGCGGGCGAGGACGCGGACCCGGGCAGGAGCGCCATGCTCAGCCGGATCGAACGCA
Source organism: Streptomyces sp. NPDC089915 (assembly GCF_040684675.1). Lineage (NCBI taxonomy): Bacteria > Bacillati > Actinomycetota > Actinomycetes > Kitasatosporales > Streptomycetaceae > Streptomyces > Streptomyces sp. NPDC089915. The sequence goes on from NZ_JBFBGN010000096.1 coordinate 12,893, forward strand.
CCCTGTTCTGACGTGGAACCCTCACGCCGTGGCCGCGATCGCCACCTCCTCGGCCAGCACGGACACGGCCCGGCGCAGGTCCTCCTCGCGGTGCTCCGCGGTGACGAAGAACCGCAGCCGCGACAGCCCCTCCTCCACGGCGGGGTGGAAGATCGGGTCGGCGATCACGCCCCGGGCGTAGAGCCGGTCGGCGACGCGCAGGGTGCGGGCCGAGTCCCCGAGGATGCACGGCACGATGGGCGTGTGGGCGCTGGAGCCGGTCGCCAGACCGGCGGAGGCGGCCAGGTCCAGGAAGAGCGCGGAGTTGCGCCGCAGCGCGTCCACCCGCCGGGGCTCCGCCTCGATCAGCTCGGCGGCGGCCAGCGCGGCCGCCGCGTTGGGCGGGGTCAGGCCGACGCTGTAGACGAAGCCGGGCAGGGTGTGGCGCAGCCAGCGCACCATGCGGGCCGAGCCGCCGAGGTAGCCGCCGCAGCTGGCGAAGGCCTTGGAGAGGGTGCCCATCCACAGGTCCACGTCGGAGCGGTCGACGCCGAAGAACTCGCCGACGCCCCGGCCCCGTTCGCCGACGGTGCCGATGCTGTGCGCCTCGTCCACCATCAGCAGGGCGCCATAACGTTTCTTCAGTTCGATGACGGCGGGCAGGTCCACGAGGTCGCCGTCCATGCTGTAGGCGCCCTCGACGGCGATGAGCACCCGGCGGAACCGCGGCCGGTTGAGCCGCAGCAGGTGCTCCAGCCGCTCCGTGTCGTTGTGCGCGAAGGGGCGCCGCGCCGCACCGGACAGGGCGCAGCCCTGGAGGATGCTGTCGTGGGCGAGCGCGTCGTGCAGGACGAGGTCCTCCGGGCCCACGAGGTGGCCGATCGCGGTGACGTTGGTGGCGTGGCCGCTCACCAGGGTCAGGCAGTCGCCGACGCCGAGGAACTCGGTGAGGGCGCGTTCCAGGCGGACGGTGAGTTCGCGTTCGCCGGACAGGACCCGGCTCGCGGAGACCGAGGTCCCGTACCGCTCCACCGCCCGGTGCACGGCCTCGTTGACGGCGGGGTGCCCGGAGAGGCCGAGGTAGTTGTAGCTGCCGAAGGAGAGGTAGGGGCGGCCGCCGATCACCGTGGTGTCGCGGATCGTGCCCTCGTGGACCCGGAAGTAGGGGTAGCCGGCCCCGGTGCCGGCGATGGACCCCAGGAGCTGTTCGAACTTGCCCACCTCGGGGAAGTCGTCGACCCGCGCCGTCTCGGCGCCCCAGTCCGGGACGGCCTCGGGGGGCGCGGCGGCCGGGGGCGCGGCCGGGCCGGGGGGTCGGGGGTCTTCGCGGTGGCCGGGGGCGACGAGGGCGATCAGGCGGCCGACGGTGAGGTCCGGGGCGAACATCTCCTCGGTCCGGAATCCCGGCACCCGGTTCGCGATACGGGTGTCCAGCTCGTGCAGCATCAGCGAGTCGAAGCCGAGGTCGGCGACCAGCGTCTGGTCCTCGTGCAGGTCGGACACCGGGTAGACGCCGGTCCGCGACACCTCTTCGAGGACGAGGGCCGCGGCGCCCGCCCCCTCGGAGCGCGCCCCCCGCGGCCCGTTCCCGGCCGGGTCGGGCAGGGGCGGGAGCACCGGCTCCGGGTCGGCCGTGTCGCGGGCCTCCTCGTCCACGATCCAGTGGCGGCGCGGGGCGAGCGGGCTCGGCGGCAGGGTGCACGGGGGTACGCGCTCCCCCGCCGCCGCGACCTCCCCGGCGGGCGGGTCCACGGCGAGGCCCGCCTCCACGGCCTCGGCCGCCCCGGTCAGCCGGGCGACCGCGTCGGCGGTGTCGCGGGCCCGCACGGTGAGGCCCTGTGCGAGGGGGGTCCGGCGGGCCAGGGTGTCGGCCACGGCGGCCAGCGGGGGCCGGTCCTCGGCGACGGTACGGGCCAGCTCCCGGGCGTACCGGGCCAGCCCGGCCCGGTCGCGGGCGCTGACGGACAGGACGTGGTGCCCCCCGGGCGGCCCGGCCCGCTCCGGGCGGGCCGGCGGCGCGGCGGCCTCCTCGACGACGAGGTGCACGCCGGTGCCGCCGAAGCCGAACGCGCTGACGCCGGCCCGGCGCGGCCGGCCGTCGCCCGGCCAGGGGACGGGCGAGGTCGGGACCATCAGCCGGGCGTCCTCCAGCACGGCCCGCTCGGCGAGCCCGAACTCCGGCTGCGGGGGGATCACCCCGCGCTGCACGGCCAGGACCGACTTGATGAGCCCGGCCAGCCCGGCCGAGTTGAGGGAGTGCCCGACCACCGCCTTGACCGCGCCCAGGTGGGCGGGGGCGGCGTCCGGCCCGCGCAGCTCGCGCAGGACGGCGAGTTCGACGGGGTCGCCGACCGTGGTGCCGGTGCCGTGCGCCTCCAGGTAGCCGACCTCGCCGGGGGCCAGCCCGGCGTCCCGGTAGGCGCGGCGCAGGGCGCGCAGCTGCCCGGCCGCCTGGGGGTGCATACCGCCCTGGACGGTCCCGTCGTTGGCGGTGCCCACGCCGCGGATCACCGCGTACACCCGGTCCCCGGCGGCGCGCGCGTCGGACAGGGGCCGCAGCACCAGCACCCCGGCGCCCTCCCCGAGGACGAAGCCGTCGGCGTCCGCGCCGAACGGCAGGCAGCGGCCGCTGCGCGAGATGGCGCCGATCCGGCAGAGCCCCACGAGCAGGTCGGGGGTGATCACCAGCTGGGCGCCGCCCGCGAGGGCGATGCGGGTGCGGCCGGAGCGCAGCGCGTGGACGGCGTTGGCCACGGCCAGCAGGCCGCCGGAGCAGGCGGAGTCCAGGGCGTAGCTCTCGCCGTGCAGGTCGAAGACCGAACTGATCGTGTTCGGGCCCATGTTGAGCAGGATCCCGGCCACGGAGGTGCCCTGCATCCCGTCGACGGCGCGGACCGTCTCCCGCCAGCCGGGGTCGACCGGACGTGCCCCGAACTCCCCGCCGGCCAGCTGCCGCATCCTGATCCGGAGGGTGGTCAGGCCCCGGTAGCCGCTGTCGGTGAGGGCCGTGATGACCGAGGTCTCCTCGCGGTCGAAGCCGTCGGCCTCCCATCCGGCGTCCTGGACCGCCTCGCGGGCGAGGTCGATCAGCAGCCGGTGCTGGGGGTCCATCGCCTTGGCCCGCCTGGGCGGGATGCCGTAGTGGGCGGCGTCGAAGCGGTCCACGTCGGGCAGCAGCGCCATGGTGTCGGTGTAGGCGGCCGAGGTGTCGCGGAAGTCGTCGCTGAGGAAGGCGTCGGCGCGCCAGCGGCTGTCGGGGACGCGGGCGAACTGGGCGGTCGGGTCGGTCAGGAGCCGCCAGTACTCGTTCAGGTTCCGGGCGCCCGGGAACCGGCAGGCCATCCCGACGACGGCTATGTCGTCCCGGTCCCGGTTCGGTTCCCGCCCCGCTCCGTTGGGGTCCACTGTGGAATCCATCCTTCTCACCGGCACCGTCAGCCGGTGGTGGCCAGGCGTTCGCGCCACCAGTCCACCGTCGCCTTGACCTGCTGGTCCAGGGGGGTGGCCCGGGTCGCGAAAGCGGTCTCGTAGGCGGTGGAGTCGACCGTGAACGGGCGGTCGAACTGGTAGCGGATCTCCTTGAGCTCACGCAGCAGCGGGTTGAACAGCCCGCCCAGGGCCAGGGCCAGGGGCGGGACGCCGCGGACGGCGACCGGGCCGGTGCCGGCCTGGGCGGCGAGCCGTCCGACCATCTCCCGTACGGACAGAGCGGGTTCGGTGGGGACGTGCCAGGCCCGGCCCCAGGCCCGCTCGTCGCCGGCGACCTCGGTGAGGGCCCGGGCCACGTCGGGCAGGTACGTCCAGCTGTGCGGGGCGTCCGGGTCGCCGAGGGTGGAGACCGGCCTGCCGCGCAGCAGCGGCGGCAGGACCCGCGCCGCCAGGTGCCCGCCGTCGGTGACGCCGGGCCCGAAGAAGTCGGAGGCGCGCACTTCGACGGCTCTGATCCGGCCCTGGGCGTGCAGGTCGCGCACCTGCTCCCAGACGGCGGCGCGCACCCGTCCCTTGGTGCCGGTCGCCGCGAGGGGCAGGTCCTCGGTCAGCGGTCCGTCCACGGGCCCGTACCCGTAGAGGTTGCCGAGCATGACCAGCACCGCCCCGGTCGCCTCGGCCGCCGTGCAGAGCGAGGAGGCCAGCGCCGGCCACTCCCCCGCCCAGCGGTGGTAGGGCGGTGCGGCGCAGCCGTGGATCGCGACCGCGCCCCGTACCGCCCCGGTGAGCCGCCCGGCGTCCCTGGCGTCCAGCGCGATGTGCTCGATCCCGGGCTCGGGGCCGCGGCCCGAGGTGGTGACGACCTTCACCTCGTGGCCCTGCTCGACGAGCAGCCGTGCGGTGGCGGCACCGGCGGGTCCGAAACCTATGACGACATGAGTGTTCACGTACGCACACTAGCGCGGGCCCCCGGGCGCCCGGCGGTGGCGCCCCCCGGGCCCACGGCCGAAACCCCCACCCCTACCGGAAGCGCCCTCCTCGGTCATTCCGCAATGTTCCGGATCCCCCGGTCACGCGCCCGTTGCTAGCTTCCCGATCGCCCGTCCGCACGGTTCGCCGGACCCGCGCGTCCCGCCGGCTCCGCACCCTTCCGATCAGGAGGCCCCGTTGACCGCGCACCGTCCCGTCCGCAGGAGCGGCGTGATTGGCCGGAACCCTGCGTCCGGCGTGCTCCGGCGGGCGCTGCCCGTCCTGTTCTCGGCGGCCGTCGCGCTGCTGCCCGGTACGGCGGCGGCGTCCCCGTCCGGGGCGGCCGGCTTCGCCGCCGCGTGCCCCACGACGGGGTTCATCTCCCAGGGGTACAGCCCGGCGCACAACGGCATCGACATCGCGAACGACTACGGCACCCCGATCTTCGCCGTGGGCGACGGCCGGGTGACCATCTCGGGGTACGACCCCGGCGGCTACGGGCAGTGGATCCGTGTCCTGCACCCGGACGGCACGATCACCGAGTACGGGCACATGTACCAGCGGGACGTGGCCGTCGGCGACCACGTGGTGGCCGGGCAGCGGATCGCCCTGATGGGCAGCGAGGGCAACTCCGAGGGCCCGCACCTGCACCTGCGGGTGTGGGCGGACCCCGATGCGAGCGTGCGCACGGACCCGGTCCCCTACCTCGCGGAGCGCGGGGTCGGCATGCCGTGCACGCCCGGCACGGGTCCGCGCCCCCGGCCGCTGGTGTATCCGGCGGAGTCGGGTCGGGTGGTCTCCGCCAGGTCGGCGGACGGGCGCCTGGAGGTGTTCGCGGCCGGGGCCGACGGCGTCCACCACGCCTGGCAGACCGCCGTCAACGGCGCCTGGTCCAACTGGGAACCCCTGGCCGGCCCCGGCGGAGCCGAACTCGCCATCGGCCCCAACGCCGACGGACGCCTCGAACTGTTCGCCATCAACGGGAACACCTTCCAGCACCGCTACCAGCTCCAGCCCTCCGGCGGCTGGTCCGGCTGGGAGACCTTCGGCGGAGGCGGACACGACATCGCCGCCGGAACCAACGCCGACGGACGCCTGGAGGTCTTCGCCTCCGGACCCGTCGGCGTCTTCCACCGCTACCAGACCGCCCCCAACGCCGGCTGGGCCGACTGGGAACCCGCGGGCGGCGGACCCGCCGACAGCCGCATCGAAATCGAGAAAGCACCCGACGGACGCCTTGAGGTCTTCGCCCTCAACGGCAACACCTTCCAGCACCAGTACCAGACCGCCGTCAACGGCACCTGGTCCACCTGGGAAACCTTCGGCGGAGGCGGACACGACCTCACCGTCGACCACAACCAGGACGGACGCCTCGAAGTCCTCGCCTCCGGACCCGTCGGCGTCTTCCACAAATACCAGACGAGCCCGACGGCCTGGTCCGACTGGGAGCCCACGGGCGGGCCCGCCGACTCCCAGCTCACCAGCCACCGCACCGCCGACGGCCGGGTCGAGGTGTTCGCCATCAACGGCACCACCGCCCAGCACACCTGGCAGACGGGCGTCAACGCCGCCTACGGCCCGTGGGACACCTTCGGCGGCGGCGGGACCGAGGTCATCGCCACCTCCAACCAGGACGGCCGCATCGAGGTCTTCGGCACCAGTGGAGCGGGCGTCCACCACAAGTGGCAGACCGGGTTCTCGACCTGGTCCGACTGGACCTGGCTGAACGGTACTTCCGGCCCCGCCGTCAACTGAGGAGACCGCACGTGACCACCGTTCGACGCGCTCGCAGAGCGCCGCACCGCGCCCTCCTGTCCGCGTTCGCCTCGCTGCTCCTCACCGCCGGGGTGATCTCCGCCGCCGCTCCCGCCCAGGCCGCGTCGAGCGATCTGTGCGCCCAGGTCGGCTACAACGCGGGCTTCCGCGGCGACGGGCTGGTGACCGCCATCGCGGTCGCCCTGGCGGAGTCCAGCTGCAACCCGGGCGCCTCCAACACCACCGGCAACACCCCCAACACCTCGACCGACCGGGGCCTGTGGCAGATCAACGACCACTGGCACAACGAGGTCTCCGACGCCTGCGCCTACGACGCCCAGTGCAACGCCAACGAGGCGTTCCGCATCTCCGGGCACGGCACCGACTGGCGGCAGTGGTCGACCTACAGCGTGGGCGCGCACCTGCGGCACATGGACGAGGCGCGGGCCGCCGTGGACCGTCTGGGCCACCACGAACCGGGTCCGGGTCCGCTGGTGTATCCGGCGGAGTCGGGTCGGGTGGTCTCCGCCAGGTCGGCGGACGGGCGCCTGGAGGTGTTCGCGGCCGGGGCCGACGGCGTCCA
>NZ_JBFBGN010000096.1:19707-27192 GCF_040684675.1 Streptomyces sp. NPDC089915
CCGCCGTCAACGGCACCTGGTCCACCTGGGAAACCTTCGGCGGAGGCGGACACGACCTCACCGTCGACCACAACCAGGACGGACGCCTCGAAGTCTTCGCCTCCGGACCCGTCGGCGTCTTCCACAAATACCAGACGGGGACGTCGAGCTGGTCGGACTGGGAGCCCACGGGCGGGCCCGCCGACTCCGAGCTCACGAGTGAGCGTTCCCCGGACGGCCGGGTGGAGGTGTTCGCGATCAACGGGAGCACCGCCCAGCACCTCTGGCAGACGGGGGTGAACGCCCCGTACGGCCCGTGGGAGACCTTCGGCGGGGGCGGGACCGAGATCGTCGGGGCGGCCAACGCCGACGGCCGCATCGAGGTGTTCGGGACGAGCGGCGCGGGCGTGCACCACCGGTGGCAGACCGGGTTCTCGACCTGGTCGGACTGGACCTGGCTGAACGGCACGTCCGGTCCCGCCGTCAACTGACCCGCAGGGGTCCCTCCGGAGGAGAGCCATGCGTCCGATCAGCAGGCGGGGCCTGCTGCGGGCGGCCGGAGCGGGGGCGTTCGCGCTCCCGCTCGCGGGCCGGGCCGCGGCCGCCGCCGCCGCGACCCCCTCCGCCGGTTTCGCCGGCGGTTCCGCCGACGGTCCGACCCACCGGTGGGTCGGCGCCGGACCGTTCACGCACGTCCACGACCCCTCCCTGCCCGGGCGCCGCCGCTACCTCAACGACCACACCCTGATCCGGGCGGGCGGCCGGTGGCACGTGTTCGGCATCGTCGGCGACGGCGCGCCGCCCGGTGAGGCCCCGGACAGCGCCGCCGAGATCTCCTTCGCCCACGCCTCGGCCCCCGGCCCGTACGGACCGTGGACCGCGCACCCGGACGCGCTGACCGCCGACCCCTCCTACTACGGGGAGCAGCACCTGTGGGCCCCGTACGTCCTGGAGGCGGGCGGGACCTTCTGGATGTTCTACGCCGCCGGCGGCCCGGCGGGCGGGGCCGCGGTCAACGCCGCCACCTCGACGGACCTGTCCACCTGGACCCGGCTGCCGTCCGGCCCGCTGTTCCGGGGGCTCGCGGCGCGCGACCCGATGGTGCTGCGGACCGGCGGCGAGTGGGTCATGTACTACACCGAGCTCTCCGGTCCGCACGGCCACCACGTCGTGGCCTGCCGGCGCTCGGCGGACCTGGTGCGCTGGAGCGGGCCGGAGACCGTCTTCACCGACGCGAGCACGGACGCGACGGTGTCGGTGACCGAGTCCCCGTACGTCGTCGAACGGGACGGCTGGTACTACCTGTTCACCGGCCCCCGCGGCGGCTACGAGGGCACCGACGTGTTCGCCTCCCGCGACCCCTTCCGCTTCGGCCCCGACGGCTGGGCGGGCCATGTGCCCGGGCACGCCGTCGAGGTGTTCCGCGACGGGGAGGAGTGGTACGCGAGCGCGGCGGGCTGGTTCCGCCAGGGGCTGTACGTGGCCCCGCTGCTGTGGCGGGACGCCCCGCCGCCCTGGCAGAGCCCGGACAACCCGGTCGTCGCCCCGGACGTGGACGGCCGGCTGAACCTCTTCGCGCTCGACGCCGCCGACCGCGGCGTGCTGCGGCGGGTCCAGGCCGGCCCGGACGCCGACGACTGGTCGCCGTGGGAGGCCTTCGGCGGGCCGGCCGGGGCGGTGCCCACCCTCGGCCGCAACACCAACGGCAGGCTGGAGGTGTTCGCCCTGTCCCCCGGCGGCACGGGCCTCTACCACCGGGTGCAGCGGCCCGACGGCGGCTGGTGGGACTGGGAGGAGTTCGGCGGGCCGGCCGGCGGCGCCCCCGCCGTCGTACGGGCCGCCGACGGCAGGCTGGAGGCGTACGCGGCGGGCCCCGCCGGTGCCTGGATCGCGCGCCGCCGCCAGCGGACGCCGGGCTCCCTGGTCTGGGACCCGTGGGACGGGGGATTCGGCGGGCCGGCGGGTGCCCCGCCCGCCGTCGCCGCCAACGCCGACGGCAGGCTGGAGGTGTTCGTCCTCTCCCCCGGAGGGGCCGGGATCCTCCACCGTTGGGAGGAGGCGCCGGGCGGGGCCTGGTCCGGGTGGGCCCCCTTCGGCACCGCCGCCGGGTCCGCGCCGCGCGTGGCCCGGGACGGCAGCGGGAGGCTGGCGGTGGTGACGACCTCCCCGTCCGGGGTGGCCGCGTTCCTGCGGGGGCAGTCCGTGCCCAGCGGCGGCTGGGACGACTGGCGGCCCCTCTTCGGCTGGAGCGCGACGGCCCCGGCCGTGGTCCCGGGCGGCGACGGCAGGCTGGAGGCCTTCACCGCGTCCCCCGGCGGGGCGCGGCTGAGCCACCGGTGGCAGGCGGTGGCCGGCGGGGCCTGGGAGGCGGTGGAGGACTTCGGGGAGCCGGGTGTCGCGGTGGCGGCGCCGTCGGCCGCGGCGGACGCCGCCGGGCGGCTCCACGTGTTCGCCGTCACCGCCGATGGCCGGATCCGGACCAGGGTCCAGGAGGGGCCGGGCGGGCGCTGGCGTCCGTGGAGGGCCTTCGACGAGCGGCCGGTCGCGCTCCCGCCCCCGTCGGCGCCCTGCTACTGAGGGCCTTCGCCGGGGCCGCCGGATTGGCCGACGGGACACGGTCCAGCCCCGCACGCAGCGGGTAACGTCCCTGTCTGGGCGTCTGAGGACACGCCGGGCGGGGGGAATCGTGAGCGGCATAGTCGTCCATCTGCCGGAAGGCGGCGCCGGCGGCGGGGCGGTGACGTTGCGCCTCGGGCCGGGCGAGGTGGCCCGGTTCGGCCGCGGCTGCGCCAGGACCCCGGTCGAGCTGCGCCTGGACGACCCGGCGATCTCCCGACTGGCCGGGGAGATCCGCGTCACCGACGACCACTGGCAGCTGAGCAACCACAGTCCCGCCCAGAGCTACCTGGTGGAGAACCCGGAGGGGGCGGGCGAGTACCTGCGGGTGGCGCCGCGCCGGGCGGGGGCGCCGATCCCGTTCGAGTTCTCCCGGGTGGTGCTGCCCACCCGGGCCGGGTCCGCGGTCTCCTTCCAGGTGTTCGCCCCCGACCACCTCTACCTCGATCCGCCGGGCCCGGGCGGGCCGCCCGGGGGCCGTACGGTGACGGCGTACTCGCTGGACGAGACGGCCACCTACTTCCTGGTGCTGGTCGCCCTCTGCGAGCCCTGGCTGCGGGACGCGTCGCCGGTCTCCGTGCCCACCACCCCGCAGGTGGTCGAGCGGCTCCGGGGCCATCCGGCCTGCGGCCGGCTGACGGCCCGCGCGGTCAGCTCGCACATCGACTACCTCGCCGAGGAGAAGCTGCGGATCGGGGTCCCCACCGGGCCCGAGGCCGGGCGGGGGGAACGGCACAACGGGAAGCGGGACGCCGTCGTCGGGCTCGCGCTGCGGTTCGGGATCGTACGGGAGGAGCACCTCGCGCTGCTGCCGTCGCGGGCCGAAGCGGTGGCGCGGGGGTAGCCGGCATGGCACGGCTGAGCAGCGTCGGCGCCCCGTGGGGGAGCGACGGTGCGGAACTCCTGCCCCCGGGCCACCGGGTGGGCCGGTGGGTGGTCGGCGAGCCGATCGGCGCGGGCGGCTGGGCCACCGTCTACGCGGGCCGGGCGGCGGACGGGGAGCCGGGCTGCGAGGTGGCCCTCAAGGTGATGCCGACGGCCGGCCTCGCGCCGCGCCAGGCCCGGAGCGTGGCCGAGGCCGCCCGCCGCGAGGTCGAGCTCGGCACCCGGGCGGGTCATCCCCGGCTGGTGCGGCTGCTGGACTACCTGGTCCTCGACGCGCCGGGGCACCCGCCGCTGGACGGGGCGGTCGTGCTGGTCATGGAGCGGGCCCGGGGCAGCCTGCGCGACCGGATCGGCGCCGGGGTGACGGAGGCGGAGGGCGCCCGGCTGATCGCCGGGATCTGCGAGGGGCTGGCCCACCTGCACCGCAGCGGCTGGGTGCACGCCGACCTCAAGCCCGAGAACGTCCTGATCGGCGCGGACGGGGAGGTCAGGCTCTCGGACTTCGGTCTCGCGACGGAGCTGACGGGGACCCACGGGTACGCGCCCCCGATGGGCACCCTGGAGTACCTGCCGCCGGAGCGTTGGAAGGCGCCGCTCGGGGAGCGGGGCGTACAGGTCCGCCCGAGCGCCGACGTCTGGGCCCTGGGCCTGGTGATCCACGAGGTGTTCGCCTCCGGGGCCCCGCTGTTCCCCGGAGCGACCCCGATGGCGCAGGGGGCGGCCGTGCAGGAGTACGCGGCCGGGCGCGCGCCCCTGCGCATGGACGGCGGGGTGCCGCCGTTCTGGCGGGAGCTGGCCGCCGACTGCCTGGCCCCCGGGCACGAGGCCCGCGCGGCGCACACCGCCGAGCGCCTGCTCGCGCGGATCACCGCCGGGCGGCCGGTGCCGGCCGGCGGGCGGGGGACCGTGCCGCGTGCCGCGGCGATGCCGCTGCGGCGGCACCGGGCGGCCCTCCTGGCGGCCGCCACCTGCGGGGCGGCGGCCGCGGCCCTCTGGTCCTCGACGGGCGGGGAGGTCGCGGCGGCCCCGCCGAGCGGGTCGCGCGAGGCCCCGCTGGCGGTCCGGGTGTTCAACGCCGAGCGGGCCTGCCAGGACCGTGCCGACCGGGACCCGCGGTGCAGCCTGGGCCTGGCCGTCGACCCCATGCGGCCCTACGCGGCCGGGAACGTGGTTCCGACCCGGGTGTGGCACGCCGACGTCCTCGACGCCGACTGCGAGCTGGCGCACGGGGAGCCCGTGATCGACGAGTCGGACTTCCGCTCGACGCTCTGGTACCGGGTGCGCCTGCCGGGCGGAGGACCGCGGGCGGGTGCCTGGCTGCCGGCCGTGCGGACGAAGGACCGCCCGGCCCTCCCATCCTGTCCGGACCGGTCACGATAGGAGAAGCGGCGGTCCCGGGCCCTCGCGTAGCGTGGAACGGCCGGGCGCCGAGGGACGCCGCCGCGGCCGCGCCGACGAGGGAGAGACGATGAGCAGGGGCACGACGAACGACCGGCGGCCCGCGCCGCACGCCGCCGACGGCCACGACATGATCCGTGTGCACGGCGCGCGCGAGAACAACCTCAGGGACGTCAGCGTCGAGATCCCCAAGCGGCGGCTGACGGTCTTCACCGGTGTCTCCGGCTCGGGCAAGAGCTCGCTCGTGTTCGACACGGTCGCAGCGGAGTCGCAGCGGCTGATCAACGAGACGTACAGCGCCTTCGTGCAGGGCTTCATGCCCGCGGCGGCCCGCCCCGACGTGGACGTGCTGGACGGGCTGACGACGGTGATCGCCGTGGACCAGCAGCGGATGGGCGGCGACCCCCGTTCCACGGTGGGCACGGCCACCGACGCCAACGCGATGCTGCGGATCCTGTTCAGCCGGCTCGGCAGCCCGCACGTCGGCGGCCCCAAGGCGTACTCCTTCAACGTGGCCTCCGTCAGCGGCGCGGGCGCCGTCACCATGGAGCGCGGCGGGCAGACCGTCAAGGAGCGGCGCGAGTTCAGCGTCACCGGCGGCATGTGCCCGCGCTGCGAGGGCCGGGGCGCGGTCACCGATCTCGACCTGGGCCAGCTCTTCGACGACTCGAAGTCCCTCAACGAGGGGGCGCTGACCATCCCCGGCTACAAGCCCGGCGGCTGGAACCACCGTCTTTACAGCGAGTCGGGCCTCTTCGACCCGGACAAGCCGATCCGTTCGTTCACGAAGCGGCAGCTGGCCGACTTCCTGCACCGCGAGCCGGTCCGGATGAAGATCGCCGGCATCAACATGACGTACGAGGGACTGATCCCGCGGATCCGCAAGTCCATGCTGGCCAAGGACAAGGAGGCGATGCAGCCGCACATCCGGGAGTTCGTGGAGCGGGCGGTCGCCTTCACCACCTGTCCCGACTGCGAGGGCACCCGGCTGAGCGCGGGGGCGCGGTCCTCGAAGATCAAGGGGATCAGCATCGCCGATGCCTGCGCGATGCAGATCAGCGATCTGGCGAAGTGGGTGAGCGGGCTGGACGAGCCGTCGGTGGCTCCGCTGCTGGCCACCCTGCGGCAGACCCTCGACTCGTTCGTGGAGATCGGGCTGGGGTACCTGGCGCTGGACCGGGCGGCGGGCACGCTGTCGGGCGGCGAGGCGCAGCGCGTCAAGATGATCCGCCACCTCGGGTCGGCGCTGACCGACGTCACGTACGTCTTCGACGAGCCCACGACGGGTCTGCACCCGCACGACATCGAGCGGATGAACCGGCTGCTGCTGCGGCTGCGCGACAAGGGCAACACGGTGCTGGTCGTGGAGCACAAGCCGGAGGTCATCGCGATCGCCGACCACGTCGTCGACCTGGGCCCGGGCGCCGGCGCGGCGGGCGGCACGGTGTGCTTCGAGGGCGGGGTGGAGGGGCTGCGGGCCAGCGGCACCGTGACCGGACGGCACTTCGACGACCGGGCCCGGCTCAAGGAGTCGCCGCGCGAGCCCTCGGGCGCGCTGGAGATCCGCGGGGCGTCGGCGCACAACCTGCGCGGGGTCGACGTGGACGTCCCGCTCGGGGTGCTGACCGTGGTGACGGGTGTGGCCGGCTCGGGCAAGAGCTCGCTCATCCACGGCTCCGTCCCGGCCTCGGCGGGGGTGGTGTCGGTGGACCAGTCGCCGGTGCGGGGCTCGCGGCGGAGCAACCCGGCGACGTACACGGGGCTGCTGGAGCCGATCCGCAAGGCGTTCGCCAAGGCCAACGGGGTGAAGCCGGCGCTGTTCAGCGCCAACTCCGAGGGCGCCTGCCCCACCTGCAACGGTGCCGGGGTGGTGTACACCGATCTGGCGATGATGGCGGGGGTGGCCACGACCTGCGAGGACTGTGAGGGGAAGCGGTTCGACGCTTCTGTGCTGGAGTACCGGTTCGGCGGCCGGGACATCAGCGAGGTCCTGGAGATGCCGGTGGCGGAGGCCGAGGGGTTCTTCGGCTCGGGCGAGGCGCGTACGCCGGCCGCGCACCGGATCCTGGAGCGGCTGGTGGACGTCGGGCTGGGCTACCTGACCCTGGGCCAGCCGCTGACCACCCTGTCGGGCGGTGAGCGGCAGCGGCTGAAGCTGGCCACGCACATGGGCGAGAAGGGCGGGATCTACGTCCTGGACGAGCCGACGGCCGGACTGCACCTGGCCGACGTGGAGCATCTGCTGGGCCTGCTGGACCGGCTCGTGGACTCCGGGAAGTCGGTCATCGTGATCGAGCACCACCAGGCGGTCATGGCGCACGCCGACCGGATCATCGACCTCGGTCCGGGCGCGGGGCACGACGGCGGCCGCGTCGTCTTCGAGGGCACCCCGGCGGAGCTGGTCGCCGCCAGGTCCACGCTCACGGGCGAGCACCTGGCGGCGTACGTGGGCGCCTGACCGGCGCGGGGACGGGGCGGCCCGACCGGGGCCGCCCCACCTCACCTCCGGGCTAGGGCCTGTCGTCAAACTCCCGTCGTCGCCCGAAGGGCGGCCCCGCGGCGTCTGGTGCGTGCTCTCGGTGTGCCGGGCGGAAGCCCGCGTACTGG
>NZ_JBFBGN010000097.1:0-26698 GCF_040684675.1 Streptomyces sp. NPDC089915
CTGGCCCTTGTGGATCACGGGGGTGGCGGCGAGGGCCTTGCGGACGGTCTCGTTGATCGGGCGGGTGTTGGCGAGCACCAGGGCTGGATTCGTCCAGCCCCGCCGGCGTTGTGGGTCCGCGTCCGTCAGAACAGGCGGAGCTTGTCGTCCTCGATGCCGCGCAGGGCGTCGTAGTCCAGGACCACGCAGTCCATGCCCCGGTCATTGGCCAGAACCCGCGCCTGCGGCTTGATCTCCTGCGCGGCGAAGACACCGCGCACCGGCGCCAGGTGCGGGTCGCGGTTGAGCAGCTCCAGGTACCGGGTCAGCTGCTCGACGCCGTCGATCTCCCCGCGCCGCTTGATCTCCACGGCCACCGTCGCGCCCGACGCGTCCCGGCACAGGATGTCCACCGGGCCGATCGCCGTCATGTACTCGCGGCGGATCAGCGTGTAGCCCTCGCCCAGCGTCTCGATGCGGTCGGCCAGCAGCTCCTGGAGGTGCGCCTCGACGCCGTCCTTGATGAGGCCCGGGTCGGTGCCCAGCTCGTGGGAGGAGTCGTGGAGGACCTCCTCCATGGTGATGATGAGCTTCTCGCCCGCCTTGTTGACGACGGTCCAGACGTTCGCCTCGTCCCCGCTCCCCTCCTTGAGGGTGCACGGAGGCGACATCCAGTTGAGCGGTTTGTACGCCCGGTCGTCCGCGTGGATCGAGACACTGCCGTCGGCCTTCACGAGGATCAGACGGGGTGCCGAGGGCAGATGGGCGGTGAGCCGACCCGCGTAGTCGACGGAGCAGCGGGCAATGACGAGACGCATGGTCGGCAACGCTACTCGACCGACGGGCCTTCACGCGATTCGCCCCTGAAAGCCCCGTTCGCCGATGGCGCGTTGTATGCGCATTCTCCTGGTGCGCCACCCGGTGGGCGCCTACCGTGGTGAGCGGGAGGTTGCCGAGCGTGCACACTGCGTCGCGGCCTCCTTCCCTGCCCGTAGGACTCCGGCGACTCAGAACGCCGGGGTCACGAGAGGAGAACCCATGTCGCTCGACGTCTCACCGGCCCTACTCGAACAGGCCGAGCGAGGCGAGGTCGACGAAGCCGCCTTCGTCGACTGCGTCCGGACCTCCCTGCCTTACGCATGGGAGATGATCAGCTCGTTGACGGCCCAGCTGGAGGTTGAGGGCGGAGAGTTCGCCGACAACCAGACGCCGCCGCCGGACGAGCAGGCGCGCGGCCAGCTGCTGCGCGCGCTCGCGAGTGACGCGATACGGGGTGCGCTGCAGCGGCACTTCGGGGTGCGCCTGGCCTTCCAGAACTGCCACCGCGTGGCGGTGTTCCCGCTGGATCCCTCGGTGGACGACCGGCTGGCCAAGTTCACCTCGATCCGCGGCCAGCTGCTGAACCAGTCGCCCGAACTGCGCGACTGCTAGCAGGACCGGTACTCCGCTGCCGCTCCGTGTCGCGGGAGGTGCGAAGACACCGGGGCGGCAGCACAGGCCGTACGGCGCCGGGGCCACGGCCGGTCAGGCCAGCAGGGGCAGGACCTCCGCGCCGAGCCGCCGGACGTTCTCCTCGGTGGCGGCGAGGTCGCCGGAGCCCTCCGCCAGCAGCGCGAATCGGGTGATGCCCGTGCGCTCCGAGGTGGCCGCCAGCCGGTCCGCCGCCAGCTCCGGGGTACCGACGGGGTGCAGGTCGCAGAGCAGCTCCGTGTAGTCGTGCGGATCGCGCATCGCGCGCTGCCTGTCGTCCACCGTCACGTGCGCGTCGAGGCCCTGCCGCAGCCAGCCCGGCATCGCCTTCAGCAGGGTCTCGCGGGCGTCCGCCGTACGGTCCGCCAGCTGGCACACCCCGGCCGACACGTGTCCCGCCGACCGGACCGCCCCGGGATCGTGCCCCGCCGCGAGCGCGGTCTCGCGCCAGAGGGCGACCATCCCCGCCTTGTCCTCGTCCCCGCAGTGCATGCCCAGCAGCATCGGCAGCCCGCGCCGCGCGGCCGTCCGCACCGACCCGGGGGAGGTGCACGCGACGATCACTTCCGGCCCCGTCCCGTCCCCGTCCAGGGCCTCGTCCGGACGGGGTACGACGGCCACCTCGCGGAAGCCGTGCCGCTCGCCGGCCGCCGCCACCCGGGGCTCGGCCAGCCAGCTCCGCAGCAGGTCGAGATCCTCCGGGAAACCGGTCTCGTACGCCTCCAGGCCGCCCCCGAACACCTCCAGGTCCACCCACGGCCCGCCCCTCCCCACCCCGAGGGTGAACCGGCCGCCGGAGGTGACGTGCAGCAGGGCCGCCTGCTCCCCGAGGGCCACCGGGTGCGTGTTCGGCAGCACGCTCACCGCCGTCCCCACCCGCAGCCGCCGGGTCCGCCCCAGCAGCAGCGCCGCCAGCGTCACCGCCGACGGGCACACCCCGTACGGGACGAAGTGGTGCTCGGCGAGCCAGACCGAGTCGAGCCCGGCCTCCTCGGCCACCTCGGCGGTGCGCACCGCCCGGTGCAGCGCCTCCCCCTGCCCCTGGCCCGGGAACTGGGCCGCCAGTACAAAAGCTCCTACGCGCATCGCCCTTGGCCTCCTCGCGGCTGGCGCGGCCTCCCCCAGGTGGACCGGCTCATCGCCCGTTGACGGCGTCAACGTCTGCTGGCAACAACGTCTGACACGTGCCAAAGGCACGGCCTGACAGGAAAGTTATTGAGATAGTCGGGCCAGTTCCGTTCGCAGGTGCGCCTTCCCCGAACACCCTGCGGGTAACGCGGCTCGCTGCGCGTAGTCTGGAGGAAAGTCACTGTCCGCCGCCCCTTCGTGAGGTATACGTGTCACCGCGCCACAACCGCCCCAGGGGCGGCGAGACCCCGGACGAACGGCCGGCTTCCGGATACGACCGGTACGGGCTGGAGCAGACCGAGGAGTACCTGGGCGAGGACTGGAAGGTCCGGCACGTGGCGGGCGCCAGCGCGGCCGGCAAGCGCTACCGCTGCCCGGGCTGCGACCAGGAGATCCCCTCCGGCACCCCGCACCTGGTGGCGTGGCCCGAGTACGGCGGCGTGGACGACCGCCGGCACTGGCACAAGGCCTGCTGGAACGCGAAGGACCGCCGCACCTCCAAGGTGCAGCGGTCCCGCAACGCGCCGCGCTACTGAGCGGCGGAGCCGGCGGCGCTCAGACGTCCCGGCGGCGGACGACGGCGTACGAGGCGGTGACCGCGCCCGCCGTGACGAGGACGAGCAGTGAGACCTGGGCCAGGGAGCTGGGCATCGTGGCCCCGTCGATCGAGCCGTCCGGGATCCCGAAGAGCTGGAAGAGCCCGACGGGCGCGTTGTAGCGCAGGACGAGCAGGCCCAGCCCGTTGGTGGCCGGCCAGGCCGTCAGTATCGCCCCGAGCACCGGCGGCATGGTGACCACGCCGAGCATCACCGCGATGGCCCCCGCCGAATGCCGCACGAGCGCGCCGACGGCCAGGGCGAGCAGGCCCAGCAGGGTCACGTAGAAGCAGCCGGCCAGCGCGCCCGCCCATTCGCCCAGGCTGTGCGGCCCGGCGGCGGGGCCGCTGTGCAGGATCGCCGCCCAGAGGCCGACGAACCCCACCGAGCAGGTCGTCGTGACGAACGCGACCGCGCCGAAGACCAGGTACTTCGCGGTCAGCACCCGCAACCGGTCGGGGGCGGCCGTGAAGGTGGTGCGGATCAGTCCCGTGCCGTACTCGGAGGAGATCGTCAGCACGCCGAGCACCATGACGGACAGCTGCCCGACCATCAGCCCGAACAGGGCCGGCGCCGGGTAGGGCAGGCTCTCGTAGTCCCGGGAGGCGGTCTGGATCACGGCGAGCATGCCGACGCCGACGACCAGGCCCACGAGCGAGCCGAGCGTCCACAGGGTGGAGCGCACGGAGGTCAGCTTGGTCCACTCGGAGGCCAGCGCGTGCCCCAGGTGCGGGCGCGGGGTGGGCAGCGGGGAGCTGTAGGGGAGGGATCCGCCCGGCCCCGGTCCGTCCGGCCGGGGTCCGTTCGGCCGGGGTCCGTCCGGCGCCGGCCCGTCCGGCCCCGGCCCGTTCGACGCGGTCGCGCTCGCCGTCGGCTTCCCGGCGGGGGTGGGGGTCATCGGGGGTCCTCGGGGGTGTGCTGGGGGGAGGGGGCCAGGTCCGCGGCGCTGTCCGGCATCAGGAACGGCCGCCGCTCGGCCCCGGGGGGCGGGGGAGCGAAGAAGCCCGCGGCCGTCTCGGCGGGGACCGCGGCCGAGGCCTCGTCCTCCCACGCGGGGACGGTCAGCGGCTCGGGCTCCCACAGCTCGGCGCGCGGGTCGTCGGTGGAGGTGTACTCGACGGAGGCCTGGGTCATCCGCATGTAGGCCTCCTCCAGGGAGGCCCGGTGCGGGGACAGCTCCCACAGCCGGACCCCGGCCGCGTGCGCGAGGTCGCTGATCTCCGGGAGCTCCAGCCCGGTGACGCGCAGCGCCCCGTCGGGCTCCTGGAGCACCCGGCCGCCCGCCTTGGCCAGGGCGGTCGCCAGGGTGGCCCGGCCCCGGGCCGGCTCTCCGGCGGCGCGGACCCGCGCGAATCCGGCCGAGTTGTGCGTGATGAAGTCCTGCGTGCTCATGTCGGCCAGCAGCCGTCCGCGGCCGATCACGATCAGGTGGTCGGCGGTCAGCGCCATCTCGCTCATCAGGTGCGAGGAGACGAAGACGGTCCGGCCCTCGGCGGCGAGCTGCCGCATCAGGTTCCGGACCCAGAGGATGCCCTCGGGGTCCAGGCCGTTGACGGGCTCGTCGAAGAGCAGCACCTGGGGGTCGCCGAGGAGGGCGGCCGCGATGCCGAGCCGCTGGCCCATGCCGAGCGAGAAGCCCTTCGTCCGCTGGCGGGCCGCGGCCTGGAGGCCGACCACGCCGAGGACCTCGTCCACGCGCTTCTCGGGGATCCCGGAGAGCTGGGCGATGGACAGCAGGTGCGTACGGGCCCGGCGGCCGCCGTGCACGGCCTTGGCGTCGAGCAGGGCGCCGACGTGCCGCTGGGCGTTCGGCAGCTCCCGGAAGGGGAGGCCGTTGATCGTGACATGACCGGAGGTGGGCCGGTCCAGTCCGAGGATCATGCGCATGGTGGTCGACTTGCCGGAGCCGTTGGGGCCGAGGAAGCCGGTCACATGACCCGGCTTGACCTGGAAGGACAGCTGGTCGACGGCGGTCTTCGAGCCGAAACGCTTCGTCAGGCCGACTGCCTCGATCATCGTGCTGCCCCTTGTCGGCCCCGGACGGCTCTCGCCCGCCTATGCCCTAAGAGGATATCGAGCCCCGGCCGGTTCCCGCCGGGGCCGGATCCCTGAGCTCTCCCTGAGATCCGGCCCGGGGTTTTCCCGTAGTACGCGGGGCGTCCGTCTTGAGGGGGACGCGGGGTCAGGCGTCCCTCTTGCCGAGGACCAGGTAGCCGCCGATCACCGCGGCCAGGGCCCACAGCGCCATGATCCCGAGACCGCCCCACGGGCCGTAGGCCACGTCCGAGCCCGCGGCGGCCGGCACGGTCTGCATGATCGCGGAACCGGCCTGGCCGGGCAGGTAGGCGGCGACCTTGCGGGTGGCCTCCACCAGGCTGAGGACGATGGGCAGGATCAGGAAGAAGCCGATCAGCAGCGCGATCGAGGCGGCGGAGTTCCGCAGCATCATCGAGGCGCCGATCGCGAAGGCGGCGAGCAGCGCCATGTACAGGCCGACGCCGATCACCGCGCGCAGCACGTTCTCCCCGCCCAGCCCGGTGCTGTGGCCGCCGAGGAGGGCCTGTCCGAGGAAGAAGGAGAGGAAGCCGGTGGCCAGGCCGACCACCAGGGCCAGCGCGGTGGCCACGAGGACCTTCCCGAGCAGCAGGCCGCCGCGGCGGGGCACGGCCGCGAGGGAGGTGCGGATCATGCCGGTGCCGTACTCGCTGCCCACCACCATGGCCCCGAAGACGAGCATCGCCAGCTGGCCGAGGATCATCCCGGAGAAGCTCATCTGGGTGGCGTCGAAGGAGGCCTGCTCCGGCTTGGGCATGTTGTCGAAGGTCGCGTTGACCACGGCGCACAGCCCGGCGCCGATGCCGACGGTGACGAGCAGGGCGGTGGCCAGGGTCCAGCTGGTGGAGGCCACGGTGCGGATCTTGGTCCACTCGGACCGGAGGACTGCGGGGAAGGAGGCCACGGTCACGCACCGCCCTCTCGGCGGGCGTGGGCGTGGTATTCGACGGAGTCCGCCGTCATGCGCATGAACGCTTCCTCCAGTGAAGCCCGCTGCGGGCTGAGTTCGTGCAGCACGATCTGGTGCTGGGCGGCGAGCTCGCCGAGCCGTTCGCTCGGTACGCCGTCGATTTCCAGGTATCCGGTGGCGGGGACGCTGATCGCGTCGATGCCGGCTTCGTGGAGGACGTCCTTGAGCCGCTCTTGTTGCGGCGAGCGCAGACGTACGTAACTGCGGGAGTTCTGGTGGATGAAATCCGCCATCGACAAGTCGGCGAGGAGCTTTCCCTGTCCGATGACCACCAAATGGTCTGCGGTCAACGCCATTTCGCTCATCAGATGGGAGGAGACGAAGATCGTCCTTCCCTCCGACGCCAGACCCTTCATGAGGTTGCGGATCCAGAGAATTCCCTCGGGGTCCAGACCATTGACGGGTTCGTCGAACATGAGGATCTCCGGATCGCCCAGCAGGGCAGCGGCGATTCCCAGCCGTTGGCCCATTCCGAGCGAAAATCCTTTCGACTTCTTCCGTGCCACGGGCGTCAGCCCGACCAGGTCCAGCACCTCGTCCACCCGGCTCTCCGGGATCCGGTTCGACTGGGCGAGGCAGAGCAGGTTGTTGTAGGCGCTGCGGCCGCCGTGCATGGCCTTGGCGTCCAGCAGCGCGCCGATGTGCTTCAGCGGTTCCTTCAGGTCCCGGTAGTGCTTCCCGTCGATCCGGACCGTGCCGCTGGTCGGATTGTCGAGGTCCAGCATCATGCGCATGGTGGTCGACTTCCCCGCCCCGTTCGGGCCGAGGAAGCCGGTCACCGCCCCCGGTTTGACCTGGAAGCTGAGGTTGTCCACGGCGGTCTTCGCGCCGAATCGTTTGGTGAGGCCCTCTAGCTCGATCATGCGGCCACGCTAGAACGCCGAAGGGCCGTACGCCACCTCGAAATGGTGATGTACGGCCCTGGATGCCCGATTTCGGCTACCAGCAAGTAGGTCCGCGTGCGTACGGGGGTGTATCCGCACGCGGGCGCAAGGGAGTTGCTAGCGGCTCTGCTGGGCCGGGACACCACGGGTGACCGGCTCGTCGTCGATCGGGGAGCCGGCCGCGGCCACGGCGGCACCGGTCAGCGTCGCCAGCATCTCGCGGACGTTGGTCAGCTGGGCGTTGATGGAGTCGCGGCGGTTGGTGAGCGCCGCCAGCTCGCGCTCGGACTCGCTGCGGATGCGGTCGGCCTTGGCGTTGGCGTCGGCGACGATGTCCTCGGCCTGGCGCTGCGCGGTCTCCACCGTCTGGCGGGCGCGGCGCTCGGCGTCGGTGCGGAGCTTCTCGGCCTCCAGGCGCAGCTGCTCGGCGCGGTGCTCGATCTCCGCGAGGCGCTTCTCGGCCTTCTGCTGACGGGAGGCCAGGTCGCGCTCGGACTGCTCGCGGCGCTTGGCCAGGTTGGTCTCGAAGTCCGCGGCGGCCTGGGCGGCCTTGGCGCGGGTCTCCTCGAAGAGGGCGTCGGCCTCCTCGCGCTTGGAGGCGGCGTCCTTCTGCGCCTCGGAGCGCAGGGTGGCGGCGTCGCCCTTGGCCTTCTCGACGATGCGGACGCCCTCGTCCTCCGCCTTCGACTTCCGGTCCGCGGCGAACGACTCGGCGTCGTTGCGCACCTGCTGCGCGGCGGACTCGGCCAGCTCACGGTGCTGCTCGGCCGCGCGACGGGCCTCCTCGCGCAGGTCCTTCGCCTCCTCCTCGGCCAGCCGCAGGATCTTCTCGACCCGGGCGCCGAGACCGGCGTACGACGGCTCGGCGTCGCTCACCTGGGCCTGGGCGTTCTGCGTTTCGAGGTGCAGCTCCTCGATCCGCTTTTCCAGAGAGTTGATACGTCCTAGGGCGCTGTCGCGGTCGGAGACCAGCTTGGTAATGCGGTCGTCCACCTGACCGCGGTCGTAACCACGCCGCACGAGCTCGAAGCCGAAGGGGGAGGAAGTGTCGCTCATGGGGTTCCTGTCGAATGAGACCGATGAGTTGCTACGTGAGGTGTTGAGGGGAATCCTAGGCGCCCGGACGGCGTGTCATCGAGTCAATCCGCGTTTGCCCTGGACAATGACACCCCTTTTGAGTGGCAAGGCGACGGAATGATTGTCACTCCTTCGACTGAACCTCCTCCAGGAGCACACATCCTGCGTTCTGACTACCCCTCCGACGCCTTGCCACCCGAACGAGTGGAACCCGCTGATGCGCCGGCCTTCACGCCCCCCGCGCCCTGACCGCCCGAAGCGGGCTTTCCGCCACCCGAAGGTGCCTCGAATGATTCCAACGCCTCAAGAACGTCCTGGACACGGGAGATCTCCGCCTGAATGTCCTCGCGCCTGCGCACCAGGACCTCCAGCTCGCGCCGGCCCTCGTCCACGATCCGCTCGGCCTCCGACCGCGCCTCCGCGAGCGCCTTCTCCGCCTGCCGCGACAGCTCCGCCTTCTTCGTCTCGGCCTCCTTGAGCAGCGTCTCGGCCTTGCGCACGGCCGCGATGCGGACCTTGCTCGCCTCGCTGCTGGCGTCCGACACCAGCTCCTTGGCCTTCGCCTCCGCCTCGGCGCTCTGCTCGGTCGCCGCACGGACCAGCTTGTCCACGCGCTCGCCGGCCGACTTCATCTGCTCCGCCGACTCCCGGCGGGCACGCTCGTGCAGCTCCTCGACCTCGGACTCCACGCGCGAACGCAGCTCCTCCGCCCGCTCCCTTATGGCGGAGGCGTCGCTGCGCGCCCCGACCAGCAGCTCGTCGGCGTCCGTACGGGCCTTCTCCACCAGGGTGTTGCCCTCGACCGTCGCCTCCGAGGTGATCCGCGCGGCCTCCTTGCGCGCCGCGTCGACCATCGCGTCGGCCTGCTCCTCGGCGGCCGTGGTGGCGGCCAGCGCCTGCCGGCCCGCGTCCGAGGTCAGCTTGTCGGCCTCCGACGCGGCCTCCGTGATGAGCCGGTCCACCTGCTCCGCGGCCTCGCGGCGCCGCTTGTTGGACTCCTCGCGCGCCTCGTCCAGCGCCCGCTCGGACTCCTCGCGGGCCTCCGTACGGGTGCGGTCCGCCTCGGTCGCGGCCTCCGCCTTGACCCGCTCCGCCTCGGAACGGGTACGCGTCGCGTGCTCCTGCGCCGAGGACAGCGCCTCGGCCGCGTCCGCGCGCAGCCGCTCGGCCTCGCCCGCCGCCTCGCCGACCGTGCGCTCGTTGTCCTTGCGGGTCTGCTCGGTGAGCTTCTCCGACTCCGAGACCGCCTCGGTGATGAGCCGGTCCGCCTGCTCGGCGGCGTCCGTGCGCAGCCGGTTGGCCTCCGCGCGGGCCTCGTCCAGGGTCTGCTCGGCGTCGCGCTCGGCGCCCGCCAGGGTCTCGTTCGCCGCGGTCGTGACGCGGTCCGCCTCCGCGGTGGCCTCGCCGATGATCCGGCCGCCGTCCGCGCGGGCCTCGTCCAGCGTCCGCGCGGCGTCGGCGCGCAGCCGCTCGGCCTCCGCCGTGGCCTCGCCGACCGTCAGCTCGTTGGCCGCGCGGGTCTCCTCGACCAGCCGGTCGCCCTCCGCCCGCGCGTCGACCAGGATCCGCGCCGAGTCCCGCTCGGCCGCGGCCAGCGTCGCCGCCGCCTGCGCCGTCAGCTTCTCCGCCTCGGCGGCGGCCTCGGTGATGAGCCGGTCGGCCTGTTCGGCCGCCTCGGTGCGCAGGCGGTTGCCCTCGGCGCGGGCCTCGTCCAGGACGGACGCGGCCTCGGCGCGGGTGGCCTCGGCCGCCTCCAGGGCCTCCGTCGTGAGGCGCTCGGCCTCCGCGGTGGCCTCGTCGACCGTCAGCTCGTTCGCCGCGCGGGTCTCCTCGGTGACCCGCTCCGCCTCCGCCGTCGCCTCGGCCGTGATCCGCGCGCCCTCGGCGCGGGAGGCCTCCAGGGACTCCGCCGCCTCGTTCCGGATCCGGTTGGCGTCGTCCCGGGCGTCCTGCCGGGTCCGCGCCGCGTCGCGCTCGGACGCCGCCAGGGCGTCGGTCGCCTCCGTCCGCACCCGCTGCGCGTACTCGGCCGTGTCGGCGCGCAGCTGCTCGGCCTCGGCGATGGCGTCGCCGACCGTGCGCTCGGCCAGGGCCTTCGCCGCGTCCGTCTCGACCTTGGCCTCGTTGCGGACGCGGGCCGCGTCCTCGCCCGCCCGGTCCCGCTCGGCGTGGGCGTCGGCGCGGACCCGGTCCGCCTCCTGCTCCGCCTCCGCGCGGGTGCGCTCCGCCGCCACCTCGGCCGCGCTGCGCAGCCCGGTGATCTCCTCCTCGGCCTGCTCGTGCAGCCCGGCCACGGAGTCCCGCACCTGCTGGGCGGTGGCCTCGGCCGCCGCGACCAGCTCCGCCGCGCGGACCTCGGCCTCCTCGGTCAGGCGGGCCGCCTCGGCCTGCGCCTCCTCCGAGCGCTTGCGGGCCTGCGCCAGCAGCTCCTCGCTCTGCTCGCGGGCCTGCGCCCGCTCGTTGCCCGCGTCCGTCCGGGCCGCCGACAGGGTCTCCTCGGCCTCGCGACGGCGCCGGGCGGCCTCCTCCTGGGCGGCGGCCAGCGCCTCCGCGGCCTCCTCGGCGACCCGCTCGGCCGCCGCCTTCGCCTCGGCGCGCAGCCGGTCCGCGGTCTCCTGCGCCTCCGTGCGCACCCGCTCCGACTCGGCCTCCGCCTCGGCCCGCAGCCGTACGGAGACCAGCTCGGCCTCCGCGCGGGCCCGGCCGGCGTCCTGCGCGGCCTCGGCGCGCAGCTGCTCGGCCTCCGCCTCCGCCTGGCCCTGGAGGGTGCGGATCCGCTCCGCCGACTCGGCGCGCAGCCGGTCGCTCTCCTCGGTGGTCTCCTTGCGGATGTTCTCCGCCGCCAGCCGGGACTCGCGCAGGGTCTGCTCGGCCGAGGTCAGGCGCGCCTCGGCGTCCGACTGGAGCCGGGCCAGCTCCGCGTCGGCCTCGGCCCGCTTGGCCGCCAGGGCCTGCTCGGTCTCCTCGCGCCGCGCCCGCACCGCCGCGTCCGCCTCGGCGGTGACCGCCTCGGCCTGCTCCTCGGCCCCGGCGCGCAGCCGCTCCGCCTCGGCGCGGGTGCGCTCCAGCGTCTCCTCGGCCTGCCGGCGCAGGGTGGTCGCCCGCTCCACGGCCTCGGCGCGGACCCGCTCGCTCTCGGCGCCCGCGCCGGAACGCAGCTCATCGGCGTCGGCCTTGGCCTTGCCCAGGAGCTCCTCGGCGGTCTTGGCCGCCTCCTCGATCTGCTGGACCGCCTCGCGGCGGGCCTCGCCGCGGATCCGCTCGCCCTCGGCGACGGCCTCGGCGCGCAGCTGCTCCGCCTCGCCGCGCAGCCGCCGCGCGTCCTCCTGGAGCTCGACCGTACGGGCCCGGTACTCCTCGGTGTCGTCCTTCGCGGCGCCCTTGAGCTCCGCCGCCGCGTCCGCCGCCTGGGCGCGCAGCCGCTCCGCCTCGGACTCCGCCTCGCGGCGGATCCGCTCGGCCTCCTCGGAGGCGGCGCGGGTGGTCGCCCGGGCGTCCTCCGAGGCCTTGTTCAGCACGTCCTCGGCGGTCCGGGCCGCCTTCGCCAGCTGCGCCGACATGTCCTCGGCGGCGGCCGTACGGGCCTGCTCGCCGGCCTCGGTGCGCAGCCGCTCCGCCTCCGCGCGGGCGTCGGCCAGCGCGTGCTCGGCCTCGGCCTTGAGGACCTCGGCCTCCTTGGTGGCCTCGCCGACCAGCCGGGCCACCTGCTCCTTGGCGGTGCGGGTGCGCTGCTCGTTGACCGACTCGGCGGAGGCGAGCTGGCGGGCCGCGCTCTCCTTGGCCTCCGCGAGCAGGGTCTCGGCCTCGGCCCGGGCCGTGCGCAGCGCCCCGTCGGCCTCCTGGACCCGCGCCTCGGCCACCCGGCCGAGGTCAAGGGTCTGCTGCCGGGTCTGCTCGGCCTCGGCGCTGGTGGTGGTGCGCAGCCGCTCGGCGTGCTCGGTGGCCTCCTGGGCCTGCGTGGAGGCGGCGGCCAGCAGCCGCTCGGCCTCCTTGCGGGCGCGCAGCAGCGCGGACTCGGCCTCGGCCCGGGCGGCCTCGGCGTCGGCGGCGAGCCGGCGGCGGGCCTCCTCGGCGGTCCGGGCGGCCTCGGCGCGGGCCGCGTTCAGCGACTGCTCGGCCTCGGCGCGGGACTCCTCCATGAGCCGGCGGGCCTGGGCCTCGGTCCGGGAGCGCAGCTGCTCGGCCCAGGCGACGTTCTCGTTGACGTGCGCCTCGACGGTCTGGCGGCGCTCGTTGAGCTCCTGGTCCAGGCGCTGGCGCCGGTTGACGGCCTCGGTGTGCAGCTCGGCCTGGAGGCGCGCCTGGTGCTCGGCGTGCTCCTGGAGGATGCGCTGGGTCTGCGCCCGGGCGTCGCGCAGCTCGCGCTCGGCGTCGGAACGCATCTGGTCGGCCTGGATCTGGGCGTTGCGCAGCAGCTGCTCCGCCTGGTATCCCATGTCCGCGCCGTCGTAGGCGGGCCGGGAGGCGAGGGCGCGGCGCACCTCGTGCAGCTTGGCCCGCAGCACCTCGACCTGGTAGCCCAGGTCCTCGGCGTGCTGGACGGCCTTCCCGCGCTCCTTCCTCAGCCGCTCCATCTCGGCTTCGAGGCGCGTGAGATGGTCGGCTTCAGCCTGATGGCTCTCCTGGCTTTCGTAGCCGAGCACAGCGCGGTCCCGTCCGTCCCCTGGTCGCAAGCTCACCTTCAATTGAGCATCGCTCGCCCGCTGAACGACGCCCCCGGGGAAATGGTGTCAGAAACCGGGGCAGGGGTATCGGGCCCCGCCCCGTCTCCGACCGCACCCCGGCCGAGCCATGGCCACTCTACCGGCCGGGGAATGGGGGTATCAGTGGTCCGGGTTGCTGGTGACCAGTTCGGTGAGGACTCCGTGGCAGTCCTTGGGGTGCAGGAAGGTGATCCGGGAGCCCATCGAGCCGATGCGGGGCTGGTCGTAGAGGACCCGGACGCCCTTGCCGCGGATGGCCTCGGCGTCGCCGTCGACGTCCGCCGTGCCGAAGGCGATGTGGTGGACGCCCTCGCCGTTCTTGGCGAGCCACTTGCCCACCGCGGAGTCCTCGCGGGTGGGCTCCAGGAGCTGGAGGTACGAGGCACCTCCGTCGGAGGTCTCGTTGATCTTCAGCATGGCCTCGCGCACGCCCTGTTCCTCGTTGACCTCGGTGTGGAACACCTCGAAGCCGTACGTGGCACGGTAGAACTCGACGGTCTTGTCCAGGTCGAAGCAGGCGATCCCGATGTGGTCGATTCTTGTCAGCATGGGACCAGTGCACCGCCGAGGAGGGGCGTCACGCAACGTGCCAGCGATCACACCGACTGCCCGGTGACGGCGCGGGTACTGCTCAGTACTGTCAGGTAAACCCTCGTTCACTCCTCAGCTTCCCCGCTGAAAGGGGATTCGCCCTCATGTCCGGAACGAACAACACCACCTCCGTGATCGTCGCCGGGGCCCGCACGCCCATGGGGCGGCTGCTCGGCTCGCTGAAGTCCTTCTCGGGCGCCGACCTCGGCGGCTTCGCCATCAAGTCCGCGCTGGAGCGGGCCGGGATCTCCGGCGACCAGGTCCAGTACGTGATCATGGGCCAGGTGCTCCAGGCCGGCGCGGGCCAGATCCCCGCCCGCCAGGCCGCCGTCAAGGCCGGCATCCCGATGAACGTGCCCGCGCTCACCATCAACAAGGTGTGCCTGTCGGGCCTCGACGCGATCGCCCTGGCCGACCAGCTCATCCGCGCGGGCGAGTTCGACATCGTGGTCGCGGGCGGCCAGGAGTCGATGACCAACGCCCCGCACCTGCTGCCGAAGTCCCGCGAGGGCTACAAGTACGGCGCGATCGAGATGCTGGACGCGATGGCCTACGACGGCCTCACGGACGCCTTCGAGAACATCGCGATGGGCGAGTCCACGGAGAAGCACAACACCCGCCTGGGCATCGAGCGCGCCCCGCAGGACGAGTTCGCCGCCGCCTCGCACCAGCGGGCCGCCGCCGCGCAGAAGAACGGCGTCTTCGAGGCCGAGATCACCCCGGTCGAGATCCCGCAGCGCAAGGGCGACCCGGTGATCTTCGCCGCGGACGAGGGCATCCGCCCGGAGACCACCGTGGAGTCCCTGGGCAAGCTGCGCCCGGCGTTCGCCAAGGACGGGACCATCACCGCCGGCACCTCCTCGCAGATCTCCGACGGCGCCGCCGCCGTGGTCGTGATGAGCAAGGCCAAGGCCGAGGAGCTGGGCCTGGACTGGATCGCCGAGATCGGCGCCCACGGCAACGTGGCCG
Source organism: Streptomyces sp. NPDC089915 (assembly GCF_040684675.1). NCBI lineage: Bacteria > Bacillati > Actinomycetota > Actinomycetes > Kitasatosporales > Streptomycetaceae > Streptomyces > Streptomyces sp. NPDC089915. The sequence continues at coordinate 14,423 of NZ_JBFBGN010000097.1, forward strand.
GCCCGGACAACTCCCTCCAGTCGCAGCCGTCCAACGCGATCCTGCACGCCCTGAAGAAGGACGGCCTGGAGGTCGCCGACCTGGACCTCATCGAGATCAACGAGGCCTTCGCGGCGGTCGCCGTGCAGTCAATGAAGGACCTCGGCGTGACCCCGGAAAAGGTGAACGTCAACGGTGGCGCCATTGCCCTGGGCCACCCGATCGGCATGTCCGGCGCCCGCGTGGTGCTCCACCTGGCGCTGGAGCTCAAGCGGCGCGGCGGCGGGGTCGGCGCGGCCGCGCTGTGCGGCGGCGGCGGCCAGGGCGACGCCCTCGTGATCCGCGTCCCGAAGGCGTAGGTGCTGCGCTGATGGCGACGGTGGACGTCCCCGCGCTGGTGGCGCAGGCCCGCGAGGGCCGGCCGCGGGCGGTGGCCCGGCTGATCTCACTGGTCGAGGGGGCGTCCCCGCACCTGCGCGAGGTCATGGCCGCTCTGGCGCCGCTCACGGGCGGCGCGTACGTGGTGGGTCTGACGGGTTCCCCGGGGGTCGGCAAGTCGACCTCGACCTCGGCCCTGGTCACGGCCTACCGCAAGGCCGGCAAGCGGGTCGGGGTGCTCGCGGTGGACCCGTCCTCGCCCTTCTCGGGCGGGGCCCTGCTCGGCGACCGGGTCCGCATGTCGGACCACGCCTCCGACCCGGGGGTCTACATCCGCTCCATGGCGACGCGGGGGCACCTGGGCGGGCTCGCGTGGGCGGCGCCGCAGGCGATCCGGGTGCTGGACGCGGCCGGCTGCGACGTGGTCCTGGTCGAGACGGTCGGCGTCGGCCAGTCGGAGGTGGAGATCGCCTCGCAGGCCGACACCTCGGTGGTGCTGCTCGCGCCCGGGATGGGCGACGGGATCCAGGCCGCCAAGGCGGGGATCCTGGAGATCGGCGACGTGTACGTGGTGAACAAGGCCGACCGGGACGGCGCGGACGCGACCGCCCGGGAGCTGAACCACATGCTGGGCCTGGGCGAGTCCCGGGGCCCCGGCGACTGGCGCCCGCCGATCGTCAAGACGGTCGCGGCCCGGGCGCAGGGCATCGACGAGCTGGTCGAGCAGCTGGAGAAGCACCGGGCGTGGATGGACGAGCGCGGGGTGCTGGCCGAGCGGCGGGCCGCGCGGGCGGCGCGGGAGGTGGAGACCATCGCGATCACCGCGCTGCGGAGCCGGCTGGCCGATCTGCACGGGGACGCGCAGCTGGGGGCGCTGGCCGGGCGGGTCGCCGCGGGCGAGCTTGATCCGTATGCGGCGGCGGACGCGTTGCTGGACAGCCTGACGGAGCGCTGAGCCGGGCTGGGGCGGGGTGGGGGTCTTTCTCCCCGCCCCGCCCTTTCGCCGTTTCCCGCTGGAACCGCTAGATCTTGCCGCGGTTGTCGCGCAGGTGTTCCGCGACGGGTGCCAGTGAGCTGCGGAGGGCCTGGAGGGCCTCCGGGGGGAGCAGGTCGATGAAGTGCTCCCGGACGGACGCCACGTGGTGCGGGGCGACCTTGCGCATGGTCTCCATGCCCTCGTCGGTGAGGACGGCGTACAGGCCGCGCCGGTCGGACTCGCAGTTGACCCGGCGCACGAGGCCCGCGGCCTCCATGCGGGTGATCTGGTGGGACAGCCGGCTCTTGGACTGGAGGGTCGCGGTGGCCAGGTCGCTCATGCGCATCCGGTGGCCCTCCGACTCCGAGAGGTTGACCAGGATCTCGTAGTCGTTGTTGGTGAGTCCGAAGGGCTGGAGATCCTTTTCCAGCTGGTGCATCAGCAGTCTGCTGACGTCCAGGTGGGTGCGCCAGGCGCACTGTTCGGCTTCGGTGAGCCAGCGGGTGGCCGTCTCGGTCTCCATCGTCTCCATGAATGAACTCTACCTAAGAAGTTGAATTACGTACAAAAATAGGAAGATCTACAGCCCGAACCGCCGCTGGAGGTCGCCGAGCTGCCCCGGCATCCGCGGCACCCCCAGCTGCCCCAGCGGACCCTGGCCGGCGCCCGGGACGCCCTGGGCGTTGCCCGTGGCCGCCCCGGCGCCCACCGCGCCGACCGCGTGCTCCGCCATCAGCAGCTCGGTCGACTGGAGCAGCACCGTGCCCGCGCCGACGAACTCGAACTGGTGCTCCTCGCCCGAGGTGCCGCCGATGCCGGTCAGTGCCCGCAGTCCGCCGATCACGCCGGACATGTAGCCGTGGTCGTAGTGGTGGCACGGGGAGGGGCAGTCCGCCCAGCCCACCAGCGCCTGCGGGTCCACCCGCAGCGGCGGCTCCATGAAGACCACCGGTCCGTTGGACGCCGCCACGAACTTCCCGGTTCCGATCAGGGTCAGGAATCCCGGGACGATCGACTGCTTGAGGGCCAGCGTGGGCTCGTAGGCCAGCAGGTTCCCCGACCGGATGGTCAGGTTCCCGTCGTCCAGATCGTACGAGTTCACGTCGAAGGCCCGGTCGGCCAGCAGCATCTTGCCCTGGCCCTCGGCCACCACCCAGTCGCTCGCGTGCAGCGGCGAGTGGAAGCTGGTGCGCAGCAGCCGGTCGAAGCGGCCGTGCCCGATGCCGTTGAACTCGATGCGCCCGTAGTACGAGATCATCTTGCCCTTCTGCAGGAACCACTGGTTCCCCTTGAGCTCCACGCAGAAGGTGTACGCGTTCACGTTGTCGTCGGAGGGCAGCGTGTACGGGTCGAAGACCGTCGGACCGCCCGGCCCGCCGCTCACGGGGCCAAAGTTCACAGCTTCTCCTCCGAGGCCTGTACGTAGACCGCGCCCTGGCCGGACAGCTCCAGCTGGAACGCCTCGCCCGAGCCGCGCCCCACCATGTCCCGCCAGCCGAGCGCGGTGGAGAGCTTGTTCCTGACGTCCCCGTGGTGGGCCACGTACGCCTGCGGGTCGACGTGGACCGGCCGGTTCGGGGTGATGGGGAGCTCGATGACCCCGCCGTGGGCCATCACGGCGACCGCGCCGTGGCCCTTGAGGGTGGTGGTGAACAGGCCCTGCCCCGTCACCTGGCCGCGCACCATGCCCATGACACCGCCCTGCGAGCCCATGAACATCGTGCCCTGCTGGAGGGTGCCGTCGAAGGCCAGCAGCCGGTCGGCCTCGACGTAGAGGGTGTCGCCCTGGAGGTTGATCACCTGGATGTGGTGGCCGCCGTGGCCGAACATCACCGTGCCGCTGCCCTCCACCTCCATCAGCGGGGTCTGCTCGTTCGCCACCCGGCGGCCGATCATGCTCATGACGCCGCCCTGGCCGCCGGTGATGCTCGGGGTGAAGGAGACCTCGCCCCGGTAGGCGAGCATCGCCCCGCGCTGGCTGTACATCTTCTGCCCGGGGACCACCTGGGCCTCGACCATCTTCGAGTTGATCTCGCGGAACGGCATCAGACGTCACCCCCGATCGTGTTGCGTTCGCTGGGCTGCACGTACACCAGGCCCTCGCCCTCGAACCGGATCTGGAACGCCTCGCCCGAGCCCTCGCCGATCAGGGTCCGGAAGTTGATCCCCGACTGGAACGACTGGCGCAGGTCGCCGGTGTGGGCGATGTACGCCCCCGGGTCCACCGAGAGCGGGTACTGGGCGCTGACGCGCAGCACCACCGCCGGGCCGTCGGACATGATCGCCGCCTGGCCGGAACCCTCCACGGTCGTCGTGAAGAGCCCGTTGCCCGTGCTGGCGCCGCGCAGGCCGGTGAACGTCGTGCCGGTGCGCAGGGAGGCGTCGGTGCACAGCAGGTTGCTGGACTCGACGTACAGCTTCTCGCCGCGCAGGTTCACCAGGTTGATCTCGCTCGCACGGTCCGCGAAGTAGCAGGTGCCGTGTCCCTGTACCTCCATCACGGTCATCTGCTCGCCGGTGAGCCGGCGCGTCACCATCCCGCGGAGGCCTTCGCCGCCGCCCGTCATCTTCTTGAAGGCCATCTGCCCGTCGTACGCGACCATGGAGCCGTTCTTCGCTTTCACGGCGTCCCCGGTCAGCTCGACGGCCAGCACCTTGCTGCCTTGGAGTCGGAACTGAGCCACGGGGATGACGGTATCGGCACCGGGCGGCACCGAACAGGGTCCGGAGGTCGATATACGCCACATTCGCCGGTGTTGGGGGTTCCGGCCCCCCGCCCGAAGATCCCCCGGAGCGGCTGAGACACTGGAACGGACCCCCGGTCCCCGGCCCCGAAGGTTCCACGTGGACATCAAGACCGCCTCCGCCCTGCACCGGCTGCGCCTCATCTCCGTTCCGGAGGCGCTGTCGTTCCCGGCCCTGCTGATCTTCGGCTCCCTGCTGAGCCGGATCTCGGACATCGACTACCTGATGATGCCGCTGGGCATCCTGCACGGGATCCTCTTCGTCATCTACGCGGTCTTCCTGCTGGACGTGTGGAACAAGGCGAAGTGGCCGCTGAAGAAGGTCGCCCTCTTCTTCCTGCTGGCGCTGCTGCCCTTCGGCGGGCTCTACGGCGACCGGCTGCTCAAGCGGGACGAGGCCGACAGCGTCGTCGCCGCCCGCGCGCGCGAGGCGGCCCGCGCGTGATCGTCGCGTTCTCGGTGACCCCGCTGGGGGTGGGTGAGGAGGTCGGCGAGTACGTCGCCGACGCGGTCCGCGTGGTGCGCGAGTCCGGGCTGCCGAACCGCACCGACGCCATGTTCACCACCGTCGAGGGCGAGTGGGACGAGGTCATGGACGTGGTCCGCCGCGCCGTGGCCGCCGTCGAGGAGCGCGCCCCCAGGGTCTCCTTCATCCTCAAGGCCGACATCCGCCCCGGCGTCACCGACGGGATCACCTCGAAGGTCGAGACGGTCGAGCGCCACCTCGGCCGGGACTGACCCGGCCCGGCCCGGCCCGCAGAGCAGCCTTCCCGAAAGCGCCCCCCGCCCGTCCCGGCGGGGGGCGCTTTCGCATGCCCGGACGCGGCGGGTGTGACCGGCCTCACTGTTGAGCGATCGCTCAAATCCGTCTAGGGTCCCGTGTTGAGCGATCGCTCAACACGAGGCGCGGGGGGTGTGAACGGGATGGGCCTGTACGTCGAGACGTTGATCCGCACCGGGATGGACGAGCTGTGGGAGCGCAGCCAGGACCCGGCGCTGCACCAGCGCTGGGACCTGAGGTTCACCTCCATCCACTACCTCCCGCGCACCGGGGACGAGCCCCAGCGCTTCCGGTACGCCACCCGCGTCCTGCCGTTCGTCCGCGTCGGCGGCACCGGGATCTCGGCCGGCGAGCGGCGGCGGCCCGACGGGACCCGGGTGTCCGCCCTGCGCTTCGCCTCGGACCACCCGCTGTCCCTGCTCGCCGAGGGCAGCGGCTACTGGCGCTACGTCCCGGGCCCCGACGGGATCCGGTTCCTCACCGGCTACGACTACCGCCCGCGCTGGGGCCGCTTCGGGCTCCTCGCCGACCGGCTGGTCTTCCGTCCGCTCATGGGCTGGGGCACCGCCTGGTCCTTCGACCGGCTGCGGCTGTGGTGCGAACGGGGGACCCCGCCGGGCCGGGCCCTCGCCCGGGCCCTCGCCGAGACCGTCCTGCGGGCGCTGGCCTGCGCCGCCGCCCTGGCGTTCGCCCCGCCCGCCGCCGCCCTGCCCGTCCTCGCCGCCGCGCTGCTGCTGCCGCCGCTCCCCGGCACCCCGGCGGCCCGCCGCTGCCTGCGCCGGCCCCCCGGCCGCGCCGCCGTCACCGAACCCCGCCTGCTGACCACCCTGGAGCCGTCGTGACATCCATCTTCCGCGCCCACATGGGCGCCGACTTCGACCGCCTGCACCCCGAGCTGCGGCGCCGGTTCTCGGTGGGGCTGGAGAGCGGGGAGGGCTGCGTCGGCTACGGGACCATGGAGCGGATCTGGCACGGCCGCGGCTTCGTGAAGCCCTTCCTGCGGCTCGGCGGGACCCGCAACATCCTCGTGCCGCGCGAGGGCCGCGACGTCCCGTTCGTCATCGAGAACATGCCCTACGCCGACTCCTACGGACGCGAGACCGTCACCTTCGTACGGACCTTCCGGCTGCCGGGCGGGCCGCGCCGGTTCGACGCCACGATGATCCACAGCCCCGAGCGGGGCAGCATCCTCGACTACCTGGGCACCCACCAGCACCTCGCCAGCGACCTGCACATGAGCGCCGAGCCCGACGGCTCCCTGCTCATCCGCTCCGGCGAGCACCGCGTCCGCGAGGGCCGCCTCGACCTCCGGGTGCCCGCCCTGATCGGCGGGGACGCCGAGGTGCGCGAGTCCTTCGACGAGACCACCGGCCGGTTCCGGATCCGGGTACGGGTGACCAACCGGTACTTCGGCCCGCTCTTCGGCTACGAGGGCGCCTTCACCGCCCGGTACGTCGACGTCCGCACCCACGGGGTCCGCGGCGACCTGCGGCCCGTCCGCGAGGAGGTCCGGGCGTGAGCGCGGCCGCCACCAAGGAGAAGCTCCTCGAAGGGGCCCTGCGCACCCTCGTCGAGCAGGGCGTCGCCAAGACCTCCGCCAGGAACATCGCCGCCACCGCCGGGGTCGCGCAGGGGCTGGTCTTCTACCACTTCGGCTCCGTGGACGAGCTCCTCGCCGAGGCCTGCCGGTACGGCGCCGCGCAGCGCGTCGCCCGCTACCGCGACCGGCTCGCCGCACTGGGCGGCCTGACCGAGCTGCTGGAGTTCGCCCGCGCGATGCACGCCGAGGAGCGGGCCGGCGGCTACGTCGCCGTGCTCGGCCAGCTGCTGGCGGCCGCGCAGTCCTCCCCGGCCCTCGCCGCGGCCACCGCCGACGGGCTCGGCCTGTGGATCGCCGAACTGGAGGCGGTCCTCACCCGGCTGCTCGCGGCGACCCCGCTGGCCGGCTTCGCCGACCCGGCGGGCCTGGCCCGCGCCACGGCCGCCTCCTTCGTCGGCATCGAGCTCTACGAGGGGGTCGACCCCGACGGGGCCGGCCGCGCCCTCGACGCCCTGGAACAGCTGGCCTCCCTCGCGGCCGTCCTGGAGGGCCTCGGCCCCCTGGGCCAGCGCGCCGTCCGCCACGGCCTGCGACGCGGCACGCGGGGCTGACCCGGGGCGCCCGGTCAGGCGGCCGGGGGGCCCGAGGCGAGGGCGATGGCCAGGGGGGTGCGTTCGTAGCGGACCTGGTGGCCGTGGCGGGCCGGGATCAGCAGGCCCGCCTCCCGGAGGACCTTCAGGTGGGCCGAGACCGTGGACGGGGCCAGGCCCAGCCGGTGGGCCAGCGCCGTGGTGGAGGCCGGCTCCTCCAGGGCGCACAGCACCTCCGCCCTGGCCCGGCCCAGCAGACGGGCCAGCGCGGCCGGGGTGTCCTCCCGTGCCGGGGTCCACAGGGCGCCGATGCCCCGGGCCGGGTACACCACGGTCGGCTGCCAGGGCGGGTCGAAGCCGCCCGCGATCTGCGGCCAGACGAAGGCGCTCGGCATCAGAAGCAGCCCCTGCCCGCCCAGGACCCGCTCGTGCTCGGCGGGCCGCTCGATGGTCAGGGTCAGGGAGGCGGAGTCCCAGGAGAGGTCCGGGTGCAGCCCGTAGAAGAGCGCCTCCAGACCGCCGGCGGCGAGCCGCCGCGAATGGAAGAGGACGTCCGCCTCCAGCAGGGCCCGCAGCCGCGGCCAGTGCGGCTCCACCAGCACGCTCCACGCCCGCTCCAGCAGATCCGCCAGCTCCCGCACGGACCGCGCCGGATCCGCGAGCAGGCGGCGGCCCGCCTCGCCGTCGAGCGCCCCCGGCGTGCAGCTGAGGGACTTGAGCATGTCCTCGCGCGCCGCGGCCGGATCCGCCGCGCGCACCAGCGCCAGCTCCTCCGCGAAGGTCACCCCGGGCCCGCTCGGCGGCGGGCTGATGAAGTCCGTGCTGTGCCCGCGCCGGGGCATCAGCAGCCACAGCGGACGCAGGTCCAGCCCGGCCGCCGCCGCGCGGATCCCGCGCAGCCAGGGCAGGTGGTAGCCCTGCCGGTCCGGGCGCTTGAGGGTGCGGACCGCCTCCTGCGTCTCCCACAGCGGCGACAGCGCGAACCGGCACCGCAGCAGGTCCTCGTGCCCGAAGCGGTGGAGCAGTCCCATCCCGGCCCGCCTCCCCTCGTGAACGCGACGGCGCCGACCCGAGGACTCTGCCGCAACATTCGCCCCCACACGAATCCCTACACCCCCGGGGCCGCCCCCGGGAGGCTGCGGCCATGCCCACCGATCACGAAGCCCCCGCACCCGCCGGGGCCGCACCGCGCACCGCCCCGGGCCCGGCCGACGGCGTACCGACCCCCGCCGCCGCCCCCGCGCGGGGCTACGGCGCGGTGTTCCGCGTCCGCGAGTTCCCCGCCGTCTTCGCCGCGCACCTGATGTCCGTCCTCGGCGTCGTCGTCGCCGAGATCTCCCTCACCGTCCTCGTCTACCGCGCCACCGGCTCCCCCCTGATGAGCGCGCTCACCTTCGCCCTCGGATTCCTCCCCTACGCCCTCGGCGGCACCCTGCTCGCCGGCCTCGCCGACCGCCACCCCGCCCGGCGGGTGCTCACCGCCTGCGACCTGGTGTGCGCCGCCTGCGCCGCGGCCATGGTCTGGCCGGGGACGCCGATCGCGGGGATCCTCGTCCTGCGCTGCGCCATGGCCTTCGTCGCGCCCCTCTTCCAGGGCGCCCGCAGCGCCTCCCTCGCCGACATCCTCGGCTCCGGCGAGGCCTTCGTCCTCGGCCGGTCGCTGCTGCGCATGGTCGCCCAGAGCGCCCAGCTCATCGGCTTCGGACTCGGCGGGCTGCTGCTGACCGTCCTCGCGCCGCGCGGGGCCATCGCGCTGACCGCCGCCGGGTTCCTCGCCTCCGCCCTGCTGCTGCGGCTTGGCACCCGGGCCCGGCCCGCCCGCGCCGGGGCCGTACGGCACTCCGCGCTCGGCGGGCCGCGCGCCGTCCTCGGCGACCGCCGGCTGCGCGTCCTCACCCTGCTGTGCTGGATCCCGTCCGCCTTCTCCGTGGTCCCCGAGGCCCTCCTCACCCCCTACGCCGACGGCATCGGCGCCGGCACCATCACCCTCGGGATCCTGATGTGCGCCCTCCCCGTGGGCACCATCGCGGGTGAACTCTGGGCCGGCTCCGCCCTCAGCGCCCGGACCCGCGCCCGGATCACCGCCCCGCTGGCCGCCGTCTGCCTGCTGCCGCTCCTCGTCTACGCGCTGCGCCCCGGCCCGGCCGCCGTCGCGGCGGCGCTGGTCCTCGCCGGGCTGGCGCACGCCCACGCCCTCGGCATCGACCGGATGTACGTGGACGCCGTCCCCGACGAGCTGCGCGGCCGGGCGATGACCCTGCTGAGCACCGGGGTGATGACCCTCCAGGGGGTGGGCATGGCGCTGGCCGGGGCCGCCGCCGAGTTCTTCCCGGCGCATGCCGTCGTCGCCGGTTCGGCCCTGATCGGGACCCTCGTCGTCCTCCTGCTGCTGGCCGAGCTGCGCGCCACCGAGCCGTCCCGCGGGCGGGTCGAGGAATGAGACGGGCGGCGCCGGAAAGCAACCGCCCGGTAGGGTCTGGTGGATGCCGAAGCCGCTCAGCCTCCCCTTCGACCCCATCGCCCGTGCCGACGAGCTCTGGAGCCGACGCTGGGGGCCCGTGCCCTCCATGGCCGCGATCACCTCGATCATGCGCGCCCACCAGATCCTGCTCGGCGAGGTCGACGCGGTCGTCAAGCCGTACGGGCTGACCTTCGCCCGGTACGAGGCGCTGGTGCTGCTCACCTTCTCCCAGGCGGGGGAGCTGCCCATGTCGAAGATCGGCGAGCGGCTGATGGTCCACCCGACCTCGGTGACGAACACCGTGGACCGGCTGGTGAAGTCCGGGCTGGTGGCCAAGCGCCCCAACCCGCACGACGGGCGCGGCACGCTCGCCTCCATCACGGAGAAGGGCCGCGAGGTCGTCGAGGCGGCGACCAAGGACCTGATGGCGGTCGAATTCGGGCTCGGCGCGTACGACGCGGAGGAGTGCGCGGAGATCTTCGCGCTGCTCAGGCCGCTGCGGGTGGCCGCCGCCGACTTCGCGGAGGGCTGACGGCCGGGGTGCGTCAAGATCGAGCAAATCGGGCGGTTACGCTCGACGGCATGAAACGAAGCGTGCTGACCCGCTACCGCGTCATGGCCTACGTGACCGCGGTCATGCTCCTGATCCTCTGTGCCTGCATGGTGGCGAAGTACGGCTTCGACACCGGCGCCGACCTGACCCTCGCGGTCTCCCAGGTCCACGGCGTGCTCTTCATGATCTACCTGGTCTTCGCCTTCGACCTCGGCTCCAAGGCCAAGTGGCCCTTCGGCAAGCTGCTGTGGGTCCTGGCGTCGGGCACGATCCCGCTGGCGGCCTTCTTCGTCGAGCGCGGGGTCCGCGCCGAGGTCGAGCCGCTGGTCGCGGACGCCCCGGTCACCGTCGGCGCCTAGCCGTCGGCCGGCCGGCGGCCGGCCGCGGTCCGGCCGCCGTCCGGGTCCGCTCGCGCGGGCCTGTAGGAACGCTCGAAACCACACCCCCGGGGGAGACTCCCCGGGGGTTTGCCATCGACATTTACTAGGACGTCCTAGTAAATTCGAAGGTATGGACGCAGACGCCATCGAGGAGGGCCGCCGACGCTGGCAGGCCCGTTATGACAAGGCCCGCAAGCGGGACGCGGACTTCACCACGCTCTCCGGCGATGAGGTCGACCCCGTCTACGGGCCCCGGCCCGGCGACGCCTACGAGGGATTCGAGCGCATCGGCTGGCCGGGGGAGTACCCCTACACCCGCGGCCTGCACGCCACCGGATACCGCGGCCGGACCTGGACCATCCGGCAGTTCGCCGGATTCGGCAACGCCGAGCAGACCAACGAGCGCTACAAGATGATCCTGGCCGCCGGCGGCGGCGGGCTCTCGGTGGCCTTCGACATGCCCACCCTGATGGGCCGCGACTCCGACGACCCGCGCGCGCTCGGCGAGGTCGGGCACTGCGGCGTCGCCATCGACTCCGCCGCCGACATGGAGGTCCTCTTCAAGGACATCCCGCTCGGCGACGTCACCACCTCGATGACGATCTCCGGCCCGGCCGTCCCCGCCTTCTGCATGTACCTCGTCGCCGCCGAGCGCCAGGGCGTCGACCCGTCCGTGCTCAACGGCACCCTCCAGACGGACATCTTCAAGGAGTACATCGCTCAGAAGGAGTGGCTCTTCGAACCCGAGCCGCACCTGCGCCTCATCGGCGACCTGATCGAGTACTGCGCCAACGGCATCCCGGCCTACAAGCCGCTGTCCGTCTCCGGCTACCACATCCGCGAGGCCGGGGCCACGGCCGCGCAGGAGCTCGCCTACACCCTCGCCGACGGCTTCGGGTACGTGGAGCTCGGCCTCTCCCGCGGCCTGGACGTGGACCACTTCGCGCCCGGCCTGTCCTTCTTCTTCGACGCGCACCTCGACTTCTTCGAGGAGATCGCCAAGTTCCGCGCCGCCCGCCGGATCTGGGCCCGCTGGATGAAGGAGGTGTACGGCGCCAAGAACGAGAAGTCGATGTGGCTGCGCTTCCACACGCAGACCGCCGGCGTCTCCCTGACGGCCCAGCAGCCGTACAACAACGTCGTGCGCACCGCCGTCGAAGCCCTCGCGGCCGTCCTCGGCGGCACCAACTCCCTGCACACCAACGCCCTCGACGAGACCCTCGCCCTGCCCAGCGAGCAGGCCGCCGAGATCGCGCTGCGCACCCAGCAGGTGCTGATGGAGGAGACCGGCGTCGCCAACGTCGCCGACCCGCTGGGCGGCTCCTGGTACGTCGAGCAGCTCACCGACCGCATCGAGGCCGACGCCGAGAAGATCTTCGACCAGATCAAGGAGCGCGGCCTGCGCGCCCACCCGGACGGGCGGCACCCGATCGGCCCCATCACCTCGGGCATCCTGCGCGGCATCGAGGACGGCTGGTTCACCGGCGAGATCGCCGAGTCGGCCTTCCAGTACCAGCGCGCCCTGGAGAAGGGCGAGAAGCGCGTGGTCGGCGTCAACGTCCACCACGGCTCGGTCACCGGCGACCTGGAGATCCTCCGCGTCAGCCACGAGGTCGAGCGCGAGCAGGTGCGGGTGCTCGCCGCCCGCAAGGAGCGCCGCGACGACGCCAAGGTGACGGCCTCGCTGAAGGCCATGCTGGACGCCGCCCGCGACGGCTCCAACATGATCCCGGCCATGCTGGACGCCGTACGGGCCGAGGCCACGATGGGCGAGATCTGCAACGTCCTGCGCGACGAGTGGGGCACCTACACCGAGCCCCCCGGCTTCTAGGCCGCACCCGCACCCGGCCGCGGGCCGGCCGCGCGGTTCCCCCCCCGGGGAGCCCGCGCGGCC
>NZ_JBFBGN010000098.1:0-26121 GCF_040684675.1 Streptomyces sp. NPDC089915
GCATGTTCTTGCCGTAGCCGTTGAGCTGGCGGGAGCCGCCGAAGAAGTCCGGGTCGGAGCGGTCACTCCGCCCGGGCGTCGCCGTGGTAGGCCCGGAGCATCAGCTCGCGCATGTCGTCGAGCATCGGCATCCGCGGGTTGGCGGGGGCGCACTGGTCGGCGTAGGCGTTCATGACCTGCTGCGGGAGGGCCTCGGTGAAGGCCCGCTCGTCCACTCCGGCCTCCGCGAAGGAGCCGGGGATGCCGCACCGGGCCCGCAGGTCCTCCACGGCGCGGGCGTAGGACTCCACGCCCTCCTGCGGGGTGGCGGCGGGCAGGCCCAGCAGCTTCGCGAGCTCCTGGTAGCGCTCCGGGGCCCGGTAGACCTCCGCCTTCGGCCACGGGGTGGCCTTGTGGGTGACGGTGCCGTTGTACCGGATGACGTGCGGCAGGAGCAGGGCGTTGGTGCGGCCGTGGGCGAGGTGGAAGGTGTTGCCCAGGGTGTGGGCCATCGCGTGGACCAGTCCGAGGAAGGCGTTGGCGAAGGCCATGCCGGCCACGGTGGACGCGTTGTGCATCTTCTCCCGGGCCTCGGGGTCCTCCGACCCGTGCCGGACGCACCGCTCCAGGTTCTCGAAGACCAGCCTGACCGCCTGGAGGCAGAGCCCGTCGGTGTAGTCGTTGGAGTACGCCGAGACGTAGGCCTCGGTGGCGTGGGTGAGGGCGTCGAAGCCGGAGTCAGCGGTCACGGCGGGCGGCAGCCCCATCGGCAGGACCGGGTCGACGATGGCCACGTCCGGGGTCAGCGCGTAGTCGGCGAGGGGGTACTTCTGAGCGGCGGCCGGGTCGGAGATGACGGCGAACGGGGTGACCTCGGAGCCGGTGCCGCTGGTGGTGGGGATGGCGACCAGCCTGGCCTTCTCGCCGAGCCTGGGGAAGGCGTAGGCACGCTTGCGGATGTCGAAGAACTTCTCCTTGGTGTCCGCGAACTCGACCTCGGGCCGCTCGTACATCAGCCACATGATCTTCGCCGCGTCCATCGGGGAGCCGCCGCCCAGCGCGATGATGGTGTCGGGGCGGAACTCGCGCATCAGCGCGGCGCCGGCGCGGACGGTGGAGAGCTCGGGGTTGGGCTCGACGTCGTCGATGACCTGGACGGTGACCGGGTGCGCGCGGGAGGCGAGGATCTCGGTGACCTTGCGGACGAAGCCGAGGTCGACGATGGTCCGGTCGGTGACGATCGTGACCCGGCTGAGGCCCTCCATCTCGGCGAGGTAGCGGATGGAGCCCCGTTCGAAGTAGATCTTCGGGGGGACCTTGAACCACTGCATGTTGGTGTTGCGCCGCCCGATCCGCTTGATGTTGACCAGGTTGACCGCGCTGACGTTGTCCGAGACCGAGTTGTGGCCGTAGGAGCCGCAGCCGAGCGTCAGTGAGGGCAGGAAGGCGTTGTAGACGTCGCCGATGCCGCCGAAGGTGGACGGGGAGTTGGCGATGACGCGGACGGCCTTGACCCTGCGGCCGAACTCCTCGACGAGCGCCTCGTCCTCGGCGTGGACGGCAGCCGAGTGGCCCAGTCCGTGGAACTCGACCATCCGGGCGGCCAGTTCGATGCCGTGCCCGGTGTCCTCGGCCTTGAGCGCGGCCAGGATCGGGGAGAGCTTCTCGCGGGTCAGCGGTTCGGCCTCGCCGACCTCGCCGCATTCGGCCAGCAGGACGGAGGTGCCCTCGGGGACCTCGAAGCCGGCCCGCTCCGCGATCCACCGGGCGGACTTGCCGACGACCTCCGCGTTCAGCCTGGCCCCGGCGCAGCCGGTCCCGTGGGCGGTGGCGCCGAAGACGTACTCCTCCAGCTTGGCCTTCTCCGCGTCCGACAGGACGTGCGCGCCGAGCCGTTCGAACTCCGCGACGCCCTCCTCGTAGATCTCGGCGTCGAGGATGACGGCCTGCTCGGAGGCGCAGATCATGCCGTTGTCGAAGGCCTTGGAGAGCACGATGTCGTGGACGGCGCGGCCCAGCTTGGCGCTCTTGTGGACGTACGCCGGGACGTTGCCCGCGCCGACGCCCAGGGCGGGCTTTCCGCACGAGTAGGCGGCCTTGACCATGGCGTTCCCGCCGGTGGCGAGGATCGTGGAGACGCCCGGGTGGTTCATGAGGGCGGCCGTGGCCTCCATCGAGGGCTCCTCGATCCACTGCACGCAGCCCTCGGGCGCGCCCGCGGCGACGGCGGCGTCGCGGACGATCCGCGCGGCCTCGGCGGAGCAGTGCTGCGCGGAGGGGTGGAACGCGAAGACGATGGGGTTGCGGGTCTTGAGGGCGATCAGCGCCTTGAAGACCGTCGTCGAGGTCGGGTTGGTCACCGGGGTCATCGCGCAGACGACGCCGACGGGTTCGGCGATCTCGGTGATGCCGTTCAGCTCGTCGCGGCGGACGACCCCGGCGGTCTTCAGCCCGCGCATCGAGTTCACTACGTGTTCGCAGGCGAAGAGGTTCTTGACGGCCTTGTCCTCGAAGAGCCCGCGGCCGGTCTCCTCGACGGCCAGCCGGGCCAGTTCCCCGTGCGCGGCGAGGGCCGCCAGCGAGGCCTTGTTGACGATGTGGTCGACCTGCTCCTGGTCGAAGGTCTCGAACCGGGCGAGCGCCTCCAGCGCCTCCCGGACCAGCCCGTCCACCCTCTCGTTGGCCTGCATGGCACGAACTCCTTCTTTTCGACCCTTCCCGACGCTTCAATTCGACACCCGAAGACGGAAGCGAAGGCGCCGAAAAAGCCCCTAGCGGGGAGGCCGAAGGTCCCCGCAAGATCCTTCACACCCTCGCGATCCCTGGCTTGACCTGCGCAGACGAGAAGGGGAGAAAGTCCCGCGTGCGCTTGTGAAAACTTTCACAAGAATTTCCGCGAGATCGCGCCCTATCGCAACCCGCGCCCCGGGAGCACAATCACCCTGACTGCTCGCGCCTGACGTGAGGGAGGGAGCGCGTGCGCGAAGAGGTGCGCACCGCTGACGGACGCGTCCTGACGGCGGAACACTGGGGCGACCCGGAGGGCAAGCCCGTCTTCCTGCTCCACGGCATGCCCGGCAGCAGGCTCGGCCCGGCCCCCCGGGGCATGGTCCTCTACCAGCGGCGGGTCCGGCTCATCGCCTACGACCGGCCCGGCTACGGCGGCTCCGACCGCCATCCGGGGCGCACCGTGGCGGACGTGGCCCAGGACGTGGCCGCCATCGCCGACGCCCTCGGCGTGGACACCTTCGCCGTGGCCGGCCGCTCCGGCGGCGGCCCCGGGGCCCTCGCCTGCGCCGCGCTGCTGCCGGAGCGGGTGACGCGGACGGCGGCCCTGGTCCCGCTCGCGCCCCGGGACGCGGAGGACCTTGACTGGTTCGCCGGGATGGCCGCCTCGAACGTACGGGAGTACACCACGGCCGCCGTCGACCCCGAGGAGCTCACGGCCCGGCTGATCCCGCGCGCCAGCGGCATCGCCCGGGACCCGGGGCGGCTGCTGGACGAACTGCGCCGGGAGCTGACCGCCAGCGACAGGATGATCGTCTCGGACGCGGGCCTGCGGTCGATGCTCCTGCGCAACTACCGCGAGGGCGTGCGCACTTCGGCCTTCGGGTGGATCGACGACATGCTCGCCGCCAGCAGCCCCTGGGGGTTCGACCCCGCCGACATCCGCTGCCCCGTGCTGATCTGGCACGGAGAGCTCGACGTCTTCTCCCCCGTGGGCCACTCGCGCTGGCTGGGCCGCCGCATCCCCGGGGCCACCACCACCATCGACCCGGACGCCGCGCACTTCGCCGCCCTGCGCGCGCTGCCCGACGTCCTCACCTGGCTGCTGCGCGAACTGCCCACCCCCTCGGTGGGCGAACAGCAGCCCGCCTGAGGCACTTAGACCTCCCCCTCCTCCGCGGCGCCGGCCAGCAGGGCCAGCACCTCGGCGAGGCGCTCGCGGACGGCGGGGTCGGTGACGGCCCCGTCGGCGCCCACCGTCCCCCGGTCCACCGGGATCCGTACGCAGGCGGCGTCGACGACGGCGGCGCCCGTGTAGCCGAGCACCGTCCGCAGCGTGGCCTCGGCGCCGCCGCCGCGGCCCGGGGCGGCCGCGTTCACCCAGGCCACGGGCTTGTCGGAGATCTCGGTGCCGCCCACCGTCCAGTCGAGCAGGTTCTTGAAGGAGCCCGGCAGGGTGCCCGCGTACTCCGGGGCGCAGACCAGCAGCGCCGCCGCGCCCGCGATCGCCTCCCGCAGCGCGGCGACCGGCGCGGGCAGCGGGTCGGCGTCGTCGTCGGGGTTGAAGTGCGGGAGGTCCGCGAGGCCTTCGTAGCGGACGGCGGCCACCGCCGCGGCCCCCTCCGCGGCCACGGACTCGGCGGTGCGCAGCACGGCCTCGTTGACCGAGCCGGCGCGCAGGCTTCCGGAGAGGAGCAGGATGACGGGAAGTGCGGGTGACGTGGGCATCCGGCCACGCTACCGACCGGCCTGCGGGGCCCGCCCGCCACCCCCGGAGAACTGGATCTTGCCATCCGGCGAACGGCCGAATACGGTACCTCGATTATTCCCCCACTCTTTCTATAGAACGCTTGACCAGGCGTCATGTCTCGGTTGCCAATGGGATGCGGACGAGTAAAGTCCCAGCCAGACGCCGGCGGCGCGCCGGAGTCATTCCCCTCCCGTTTCATCTGGCCTCCCCGAGGACGGTGCCATGAACACTTCCGCAACCCCGCCGACCAGCGCGGACAAGGACCGCCGGGTCCCTCTCGACAAGATCGACATTCGCAGTGCCTCCGTCGCCGCGGCCCTCGGCCGGGTACTCCCGTCGGAATCCGGCCGTCACGCGCAGGCACCGATCTTCAACTCTGCGCTCTGACGGTGAAGTACGCGCTCTAGACTGGTGGAATGACCGGCCTGATCGCATTTCGCGAGATCGTCCTGAAGGTTCACAGCAGATGCGATCTCGCTTGTGATCATTGCTACGTCTACGAACACGCCGATCAGAGCTGGCGGGCCCGGCCGAAAACGATCTCCCCCGGGGTCATTTCCCAGACCGCGTCGCGCCTCGCCGAACATGCCCGTGACCATGCACTCCCCTCCGTCACGGTGATCCTCCACGGAGGGGAACCCCTGCTGGCGGGCCCGGACCGACTCCGCCTCGTGTGCGAGGAGTTCACCCGCGCACTCGCCGGAACGGCCGCCCTCGACCTGCGGATCCACACCAACGGGCTCCAGCTCGGCCCGCGTTACCTGGACCTCTTCGCCGAGTACGGCGTCCGGGTCGGCGTCTCCCTCGACGGCGACCGCGCGGCCAACGACCGCCACCGGCGGTTCGCGGACGGCCGCACCAGCCACCCGCTGGTCCTGGCGGCCGTCGGCCTGCTCCGCTCCGAGCCCTACCGCCACCTGTACCAGGGCCTGTTGTGCACCGTGGACGTGGCCAACGACCCGGTCGCCGTCCTCGACGCCCTGGTCGTGCTGGAGCCCCCCCGGGTGGACTTCCTGCTCCCGCACGCCACCTGGCAGACCCCGCCGGACCGGCCGGGCGGCGCCCCCGACGCGTACGCCCGCTGGCTGCTGCGGGTCTTCGACCGCTGGGAGGAGCTGGGGCGGCCGGTGCCCGTCCGGCTCTTCGAGTCCCTGCTGTCCACCCTGCGCGGCGGGCCCAGCCTGACGGAGTCCCTGGGGCTGGCCCCGACCGACCTGGTGGTCGTCGAGACCGACGGGACGCTGGAGCAGGTCGACTCCCTCAAGAGCGCCTTCGAGGGGGCCGCCGCCACCGGGTTCAACGTCTTCGACCACGCCTTCGACCAGGTGGCCGCCCACCCCGGGATGCGGGCCCGGCAGCTGGGGCTGGCGGGCGTCAGCGGTACGTGCCGCCGCTGCCCTGTCGTACGTTCGTGCGGCGGCGGGCTCTACACGCACCGCTACCGGGCGGACGGCCCGGCCGGAGCGGGCTTCGACAACCCCTCCGTCTACTGCTCCGACCTGCGGGAACTGGTGGACGGGGTGGAGGGGCGGACGGCCGCCCGGGAGACCGCCCCGCAGCTGGCCGACCCCGCCGAACTCGCCCGCTCCCAGGAGGAGCTGACCCGCGCCCTGCTGGCCCGGCTGCACGGCGAGCTCGCCGCCGACCCGGAGTGGGCGCGGGCCTGGGAGCTGCTGACCGGGGTCGAGGGGGCGGACGCGGGCGCGCTGGACGCCGTACTGGGCCACCCCTTCACCCGGACCTGGGTGCTGGACGCCCTGGACTCCGCCCGCGAGGGCCGCCTCGACGCCGCGGCCGCCGCCCGCAGGCTGGCCGCGCTGGCGGCGGCCGCCGTCCTGCGGGGCGGGCTGGAGCCGCCGGCCGAAGTGGCCTACCGGGACGGCGAGGTGTACCTGCCGACGCTGGGCCTGCTGCGGCTCGGCGAGCCCGGCACGGAGGGCCGGGCCTCGCTGCACGCCACCGGCGAGGGGTACGCGGTGGTCCGGGCGGGCCGCACCGAGCACCGCTTCGGCCCGGAGGCGGGCGACGCGCGCTGGCTGCCCGTACGGACCTGGCGGCCCGGGCCGCAGCGGCCGCCGGTGGCCCTGGAGGACCTGGACCCGTACCGCAACTGCTTCGCCCGCCCGCCCCGGCTGCGGCTCGGCGCCGGGGAGGCCGACGCCTGGCGCCGCCGCCTCGACGCGGCCTGGGCGCTGCTGCACCGCACCGTCCCCGAGTTCGCCCGGGCGGCCGCCGCCGGGCTGAGCACCCTGACCCCGCTGGCCGGCGGCCCGCGGGCGCAGGGCTGGGGCGAGGCCGGGCGGCACGGGCCGGGCGCGCTCGGGGTGCCGTACGCGGCCGGGGTGCGGGAGACCGCGCTGGCCCTGCTGACGGGGCGGCGGCGGGCCCGGCTGCGGGCGCTGACGGAGGTGGCCGACCTGTACGCGCTGGACGGGGCCTGGCAGCACCCGTCGCCCTGGCGGACCCGTCCCGTGCCGGTGTCGCGGCTGCTGGCCGACGTGCACGAGCGGGTGGCGGTGGAGGCGTACCGGCGGGCCACGACCACGCAGGAGCCCGGCGGCACGGACCGGATCCACCGGGCCCTGGACCTGCTGTCGGAGGCGGCCGAGCTGACGGTGACCGGCAAGCGGCTGGTGGAGGAGCTGCGCTGGGAGCTCAAGGCGGTGGACGCGTGAGAGGCCCGGCGGCCCCGGGGCCGGGCCCCGGGGCCCTCGCCCTGGCCGTCCAGCTGCGGCTGCTCGGCGTACGCCCGCGCCGGCGGCTGCTGGTGCACGCCGCGCTCGGCGGTACCGGCCTGCGCGCCGGGACGCTGCGCGCGGCCCTCACCGGGGTGCTGGGCCCGCAGGGCACCCTGGTGGTGCCGGCCTTCACCCCGGAGAACTCCCTCAGCTCCTCCGCCCACCTGGCCCGGATCGCCGGCCTCGACGAGGAGCAGACGGCGGCCTTCCGCTCGCGGATGCCCCCCTTCGACCCCGGGCGCACCCCGAGCCAGGGCATGGGCGCCTTCGCCGAGGAGGTCCGCACGGCCCCGGGCGCCGCCCGCAGCGGCCATCCGCAGACCTCCTTCGCCGCGCTCGGGGCGGACGCGCGGCGGATCTGCGCGGGCCACCGGCTGGAATCCCATCTCGGGGAGGATTCGCCGCTGGGAAAACTGTGCTGGGAGGGAGGACAGGTACTCATGATCAATGTGGGCTTTTCCTCCTGCACGGCGTTCCACCTCGCGGAGTACCGAATTCCGAAGCCCCCCTTGCGCATGTACGACTGTGTGGTGAAGGTGAACCTTCCGGGCGGGCGGCGGGGGAACGGGCACGAGGGGGAGTGGACCAGGTACGAGGACGTCGCCCTGGACGACGGGGATTTCACGGAGATCGGCCGGGCTTTCCCGGATTCACTGGTGCGCAGGGGAAAGGTGGGCGGGGCACCCGCCGTTCTCTTCTCGGTCGCGGACGCCGTCGACCACGCCCAGGCCTGGATGACCGAAAACAGACGCTGATTGACTGAACGAGGAGGGGATGTGGTGAAGGAGCTCCGGAATGATGTTCCTTCGCTCGCATCTTCGGGACGGGGGTCGTGTGCCCGCATCAGTGCAGCCGTATTTTTTTCTCAGTTACGCGCATACGCCGAGGTTCGGGCCCGGAGGACCCGACCCGGACATGTGGGTGGAGCGGCTCTACCGTGACCTGTGCAACCACATCATGGCGCTCACCAGCCTGCCCGCCGGAGCCGAGGTCGGCTTCATGGACCGCGAGATACGCAGCGGCGAGGGCTGGTCGGAACGGCTCGGGTCGGCGCTCGCGACCTGCCGGGTCTTCGTCCCCCTGTTCTCGCCGCGCTACTTCGCCAGTGAGATGTGCGGGAAGGAGTGGTTCGCCTTCGCGCAGCGCGCCATCCAGCTGGGCGCAGCCAGCAACGAGAAGACCGAGGCCATCGTCCCCGCCCTCTGGGTGCCGGTACCGCTCTCCCAACTCCCGGTACCGGCCGAGCGGTTGCAGTTCAACCACAACACCTTCGGCGAGCGCTACGTCACCGACGGGCTGTACGGCCTGATCAAACTCCGCGGCTACGCCGAGCAGTACGAGCACGCCGTGTACGAACTGGCCCGCCGCATCGTCGGGGTGGCCGAGACCGTACGCCTGAAGCCGGTCCGCCCGCTGGACTACCGGGTGGTGCCCAGCGCCTTCGGCCCGGCCGGCGGCCGGCCCGGCGGCGGCCCCACCGCCCGCACCCTGCACGTGACCGTGGCCGCCGCCTCCCGGCACGACCTGCCGGAGGGCCGCAGCCCCGAGTACTACGGGGAGAGCGCGCTGGAGTGGAACCCGTACCACCCGGCCTCCCAGCGGCCGGTCGCGTACGTGGCCGAGGAGCTGGTGAAGAACCTCAACTACCAGACCACGATGGCCTCCTTCGACGACGAGGCCGGGCACTTCGACAGCAAGCAGCCGCCGACCCGCCCCGAGATCCTGATCGTCGACCGCTGGGCCGTGGAGGACGAGCACCGCCGCCAGCGGCTGGCCTCCTTCGACCAGGAGCACCGCCCGTGGATCAACGTGGTGGTGCCGTGGAACCGGTACGACCACCAGAGCCGCGCCAAGGAGGACGAGCTGGCGCACCGGCTGGAGGAGACCCTGCCCGTCAAGATGAGCCAGGGCCGCGCCGCCTGCCGGGCCGCCGCCAACGGCGTGGCCAGCGTGGAGACCCTCGGGCAGATCCTCCCGCAGGTGGTCGAGGCGGCCGCCCAGCAGTTCCTCAGACACGCCCAGGCGTACCCGCCGGCCGGGCACACCCCCACCGAACGCCGGCGCCTGGTCGGCCCGATGGGGATGGGCGACCCGCCGGCGGCGCCCTTCCCGCCCACCGCGCACCGCCGGCCGCCGGACGCGGGCGGCCCGACCGACGACAGCACCGACACCGACCGGGGGGACACGGATGACAGCCAGTCGTGACAGCCGAGACGGACGCATCGTCACCTTCTACTCGTACAAGGGCGGGACCGGCCGCACGATGGCGCTGGCCAACACCGCCTGGATCCTCGCCTCCAACGGAAAGCGCGTGCTCGCCGTGGACTGGGACCTGGAGGCCCCCGGCCTGCACCGCTTCTTCCACCCCTTCCTGGACCCCTCCACCCTCGGGGCCACCACCGGGGTCATCGACCTGATCAGCGAGTACGCCTGGGCCGCCACCAGCCCGGTGCCGCGCCCGGCCGACTGGCACAAGGACTACGCGCGGATCCAGCCGCACGCCGTCTCGCTCACCCCGGAGAACCTGGGCTGGGACTTCCCCGACGGCGGCACCCTCGACTTCGTCTCGGCGGGCCGGCAGAACCGCGAGTACTCGGCGACCGTGTCCACCTTCGACTGGGACAACTTCTACGACCGGCTCGGCGGCGGCCTCTTCTTCGACGCCCTGCGGGCGGACATGAAGCGCAACTACGACTACGTCCTGATCGACAGCCGCACCGGCCTGTCCGACATCGCCGACATCTGCACCGTCCACCTCCCCGACGTCCTCGTCGACTGCTTCACCCTGTCCGACCAGTCCATCGACGGCGCCGCCTCCGTCGCCCGGCAGATCGACGAGCGGTTCAACGACCGGGGCATCAGGATCTTCCCGGTGCCGATGCGCATCGACGAGGGCGAGAAGGAGAAGGCCGACGCGGGCCGGGCGCTGGCCCGGATCAAGTTCGACCGGTTCCCCGGCGGGCTCGTCGGGGACGAGCTGACCGCCTACTGGGGCGCGGTGGAGATCCCGTACCGCCCGTACTACGCCTACGAGGAGACCCTGGCCACCTTCGGCGACGAGGCCGGGCTCACCAACTCGCTGCTCTCCGCCTTCGAGCGGCTGACCTCGGTGGTCACCGAGGGCGAGATCACCGCCATGCCGGCGATCGGCGAGGAGGTCCGGCTGCGGATCCGGGACGCCTTCACCCGGCGCCGCCCGGCCCTGCCCGCCGACCTGTTCCTCTCCTACGTCGCCGAGAACCGGATGTGGGCCGACTGGATCGAGTCGGTGCTCACCCGGGCCGGCTTCCGGGTCGTGCCCAAGGACGTCTCGGCGGAGCGCCCGCCGGCCGCCGCCCAGGGCTCCGGCGACACGCTGGGCGGCGGGACGGGCATCAGCCTCGACACCGCCGGCCGGACGGTGGTGCTGCTCTCCAGCGCCTACCTCAAGTCGGCCCGGGCCGTGGACGTGTGGAACCGGGCCGCCGCCGAGGACCCCACCGGGGGCCGGCGCCACCTGGTGCCCTTGCGGGTGGGCGACGTACGCCTGGCCACGCCCTACATCGACCGCAACCCGGTGGACCTGTTCCGGCTCGACGAGGTGCACGCGACCGCCGCCCTGCTGCGCGCGGTGGAACGGCCGGCGGCCCTGGCCGACACCGTCTCCGGCGCCGCCCAACCCGGCCCCCGCTTCCCGGGGACGGTCCCGAAGATCTGGAACGCGCCGCCCCGCAACCCCGGGTTCACCGGCCGCAGCATCGTCCTGGAGCGGATGCGCGACCAGCTGGGCGTCGGCATGGCCGTGGTGCTGCCCCAGCCGCAGACCCTGTACGGGCTCGGCGGCGTCGGCAAGACGCAGGTGGCGCTGGAGTACGTGCACCGGTTCATGGCCGACTACGACCTGGTGTGGTGGATCTCCTCGGAGCAGACCGACGACGTGGTAGCGGCCCTCGCGGAGCTCGCCGTACGGCTGGGCGCGCAGACCGGCGAGGACATGGCGGCCGCCTCCCAGGAGGCGATCGACCTGCTGCGCCGGGGGGTGCCCACCTCGCGCTGGCTGCTGGTCTTCGACAACGCCGACGATCCCGAGACGCTCCGGCGCTTCTTCCCGGGCGGACCGGGGCACGTGCTGGTGACCTCCCGCAACCAGTCCTGGTCCCAGTACGGGGACGCGCTGCCGGTGGACGTGTTCCTGCGCGAGGAGTCCATCGAGCACCTCCAGCGCCGCGCGCCGGGGCTCACCGGGGAGGACGCCGAGCAGGTGGCCGTCGCGGTGGGCGACCTGCCGCTGGCCGTCGAGCAGGCCGGGGCCTGGATCGCCGAGACGGCCACGCCGGTCTCCGCCTACCTGGAGCAGCTCGCCGAGCAGACCGCGCGGGTGCTGAGCCTGAACCAGCCGGCCGGGTACCCGCAGCCGGTGGCCGCGACCTGGAACGTGTCGATCGAGCGGCTCAAGTCCCGCTCCCCCGCCGCCGTGCGGCTCCTGCAGCTGTGCGCCTTCTTCGCGCCCGAGCCGATATCCGCGAACCTGCTCTACAGCAAGGAGATGATCGACGCGCTGAAGCCGTACGACGCCTCGCTCCAGGAGAAGCTGGTGCTGGGGCGGGTGATCCGGGAGATCGGCCGGTTCGCGATGGCCAAGGTCGACCAGGTCGGCAACAGCATCCAGGTGCACCGGCTGGTCCAGGCCGTGATCCGGGCTCAGCTGTCGGAGGAGGAGCAGCGCGAGGCACGGCACGCGGTGCACCGGATCCTGGCGGGGGCCCGCCCGGACGACGACGAGCCGATAGACAACCCGGAGACCTGGCCGAGGTTCGGCACGATCTGGCCGCACCTGAGCCCGTCCGAGGCGCGGTTCTGCAAGGAGCCGGAGACCCGCCGGCTGCTGATCGACCGGGTCCGCTACCTGTGGAAGCGCGGTGACTTCAAGGCCGCGTACACCCTGGGCGAGGAGCTGCGCGAGTCGTGGCGGGAGATGCTCGGCAGCGATGACCTCCAGTACCTGTACCTGCGCTTCCACCTGTCGAACATCCTGCGCTCGCAGGGCCGGTTCGTGGAGGCGAAGGAGCTGGACGAGGTCACGCTGGAGCGCCAGCGGGTCGCCCTGGGCCCCTCGCACCCGCACACGTACATGACCACCAGCGGTCTGGCGATGGACCTGGGCGCGCTCGGCCGGTACGGCGAGGCGATGGAGCTGGCGACGGCGGCGCACGAGGGCTTCGGGCAGATCTTCCACGAGGCGCACCCGCGCACCCTGGCGGCGGCGAACAACCTGGCGCTGAACCTGCGCATGGTCGGGCAGTACGCGCGGGCCAGGGAGATCGACCAGGAGGTCTTCGACCGGCGTACGGAGGTGCTGGGCCCGGACCACCCGTACACCCTGTCCTCGGCGCAGAACCTGGCCCGGGACCTGCGCGAGGTGGGCCGGTACGACGACTCGGTGCAACTGCTGAGCCGGACGTACGAGATCTACAAGCGGACGCTGGGCCGGGCCTTCCCGGGCACGCTGTCGGCGGCGAAGAACCTCGCGGTGTCGCTGCGGCGGGCCGGGGAGCTGGAGGACGCGCTGCGGCTGACGACCGCCACCCGCAACCGGTACCGGGCCAAGTACACCTCGGTCAACCCGGACCTGCTGGCCTGCGAGCTGAACCTGGCCTCGGACCTGTTCGCGACGGGTGATCCGGGCGCGGCGCGGGAGCTGGCGCAGGAGGTGGTGGACGAGTACATGAAGGTGCCGGGCGAGAAGCACCCGTACACCCTGGCCGCGCTGAACAACCTGGCGGTGTTCCACTGGGGGTCGGGCGCGGCGGAGACGGCGGAGCCGCTGCTGCGGCAGACGATCCGCAGCATGCGCGAGGTGCTGGGCGACAACCATCCGCACACGATCTTCGCGCACCTGAACCTGGCCAACGCCCGGGCGGACCTGGGTGACCCGGAGGGCGCCCTGGAGCTGGAGCGGGAGGCGGTGGTGCGGCTGCGCGAGGCGCTCGGGTCGCACCATCCGGAGACCCTGGCGAGCTCGTCGAACCTGGCGGTGAGCCTGGACATGACGGGCCGCAAGGAGGAGGCGGCGAGGGTGCGGGCGGAGGCCATGTCCGAGCTGGCCCGGCTGCTGGGCGAGGACCACGGTCTGACCCGGTACGCCCGTGACGAGCGGCGGGTCCACCGGGACCTGGAGCCGCTTGCCGTGTGATCCGACGAGGGCGGCGGGGCCTGGCGGTCCCGCCGCCCGGGAGCGAGCGCAGGGGGCGCCGTGACCGACAGCATGACCTTTCGCAACGAGGACCTGCCGGCCCTCTTCCACCACACCGACCAGGCGGCGGTCTCGCGGCAGCGGGAGTCCGTCCAGGCCACGCGGGCACAGCTGGTGCTGCTCGTGGCGGCGGCGGGGGCGGCCGCGCTCCCGTCGGGCCCGGCGGCGGGCGGGCTGCACCTGTTCCCGGCGCTGAGCGCGCTGGCGTACGCCGGGGTGCTGGCCGTGGGCGTGCGGGCGACCCGGCGGCGGGCGCGTCCGCAGTGGCAGCTCAACCGGAGCGCCGCCGAGTTCATCAAGTCGCTGGCGTGGCGGTACGCCGTGCACGGGGCGCCCTTCGGCAGTGAGGTGGCGGGTCCCGAGGCGGTGTACCGGGCGCGGCTGGAGAAGGGGCTGGACGAGCTGCGCAAGATGGGCTGGCGGGATCCCCGGCCGGCGGGCGCGGTGCCGGAGGGAGGGGAGGTCACCGGGGCGATGCAGCGGCTGCGCGGGCTGGACTACCAGGTGCGCAGGGAGACGTACGTCCGGGACCGGCTGATCGAGCAGCGGACCTGGTACCAGCGCAGGGCGGAGGGCTCGCGGCGGGCGACGGCGCTGTGGTCGTGGACGATCGTGCTGCTGACCTGCCTGGGGCTGGTGACCGCCGGGTCCGGGGCGTTCGGTTCGGGTCCGGGGGCCACGGCCGCGGCGGGGCTGACGAGCGCGGCCGCGGCGGCGGCGATCGCCTGGAACGAGGTGCGCCGCCACCATCCGCTGATCGAGGCGCACACGCTGATCGAGCAGGACCTGTCGGCGATGATGGTGGTGATGCAGACGACGATCACGGAGTCCCAGTGGCCGTCGGCGGTGTACGAGACGGAGCGCTACGTGTCTCCGCAGCACACCGACTGGCTGGCCCGGCACAGCAGTTGAGCTCCGGCGGGGCGCGGCTCAGTCGCGGGCCGCGCCCTCGGGCCAGATGACGCTGACGGGTTTGCCGAGGGCCCGGGCGTAGGCGACGATCTCGCCGGTGCCTCCGTGCCCGCGGGCCGGGAGGCCGTCCCAGACGGCGACGAGCCGGTCGCAGGTGTCGGCGATGTAGGTGCCGGCGGCGTAGTAGGCCTCGTCGGTGGAGCAGGGGAAGCCCATGAGGACCTCCTGGGTGGCCCGGTCCTTGAGCCGGCGGTAGGCGGCGAGGCCGTGCGGGTCGCGGAAGGTCTCCTCGTAGTCCCCGCTGGGGATGACGACGGTGAGCTCGGCGCCGTGTTCCAGGGCGATGGCGGCGAACAGCTGGTCGGCTCCGTCCGCGAGGCTGGAGAGGGCCTCCAGCGGTCCGGGGTGCCCGCCGAGCACGGCCCGCAGGCCCTCCTCGACATGGGCGAGGCACCCGTCGGGAATCGCCCGGTGCCCGGTCACGCCGATCCGCTTCATACGAGCTCCTCCCCCGTGGACGCCCTGGACATCCTCCCAGAAGGCGGGAGGACGTCCAGGGGGCCTGCGCCGGGGAGGCCGTCAGTAGACGCTGACGCCGTAGGCGCTCAGGGCCTCGGTGACGGGCTGGAAGAAGGTGGTGCCGCCCGAGGTGCAGTTGCCGCTGCCGCCGGAGGTGAGGCCGACGGCGCGGCTGCCGGAGTAGAGGGGGCCGCCGCTGTCGCCGGGTTCGGCGCAGACGTTGGTCTTGATCATGCCGTAGACCACGTCGCCGTTGCCGTAGTTCACGGTGGCGTTGAGGCCGGTGACGGTGCCGCCGTGGATGCCGGTGGTGGAGCCGCGCCGGGTGACGGACATGCCGTTGGTGGCGTCGACGGCGCTGGTGATGTCCTGGCTGCCGACGGTGCCGGGCGGGACCGGGGTGTTGCTGGCGTACTTGATGAGGCCGTAGTCGTTGGTGGGGAAGCTGGAGCCGGCGGTGGTGCCGATGGTGGTGGTGTGGGAGGTGCTGGTCCACCAGGTTCCGGCGCCCTTGGTGCAGTGGCCGGCCGTCAGGACGTAGTAGTTGGAGCCGTTGCGGACGTTGAAGCCGAGCGAGCAGCGCCAGCTGTTGGCGTAGATGGCGTCGCCGCCGGAGAGCAGCTTGGTGATCTTGCCGGGGGTGCGTTCGATGCGCAGCGCGGCGGCGTCGGGTCCGGCCTCGCGCCGGATTCTGGCCAGGGCGGCCGGGGTGACGGTGGAGTCGGCGGTGACCACGAGGGTCCCGGTGGCGGGGTCGGTGTGCCACGCGGTGCCGGCGACGTCGGCGCGCAGGACGGAGGCCCCGGCGGCGGCGAGCCGGGCGGCGCTGAAGCCGGTGTCCGCGGGGTCGGCGCTGGCGGCGGTGGGGGCGGCGATCGCGGCGACGGCGGCGAGGCCGGTGGCCACGGCGAGCAGCCGGAGACGGGTGTTGCTCTTGTTCCTCACTTCACGTCCTCCCGGAGGGGGGTCGGGGGCCCGGCCGGCGAGTGGGGGGTGCCGGAGCCCTTGGGCGGCGGGGGGAGGGCGCGGCGGGCGTACGGCCGTCGGCCGAACGTTTCGCCGTGCCCCTGACAAGTCCGCCGGATGACGCTGAACGGGAGTGTCCTGGCGTCAGTTACCGGCGGCAAGGGCGCCTTTCAGCCGTCGCTCTCCGGCGGCGGCCGCGAAGGGCAGCGTGTTCCCGGGGGGCGGGAACGGGCAGATGAAGTGGTCGGCGAAGGCGCAGGGCGGCAGCAGGGCCCGGTTGAGGTCGACGGAGACGCTCCCGTCCGCGTCCGGGGTCCCTGGGCGCAGGAAGCGGAAGCGGTAGCTGGAGTCCCCGCTGGTGGCGTCGGCGAAGACGGCCCACAGGCTGCCGTCGTCCGCGTCGACGGCCACCTGGAGGGCGTGGGGGGCGCCGGCGTACGTGAAGAGCAGTTCCCCGCCGAGGCCGAGCCCGCGGGCGCGCCCGTCGACGTTGTCCACGCGCACGGTCCGGTCCTCCGCGTACGGGTGGAAGCGGCCGGGCAGGGCGAAGGCGGGGTCGTAGGGGGTGGCCTCGATGCCCGCGAAGGCGCGCCGGGCCGCGGAACCGGGGTCGTAGGCGCGTACGGCCCACTCCCCCTCGCGGCGGATCACCACCAGCCGCACGGCGCCGGCGGCCAGGCGGGAGCGGTCCGGCGGGCCCTCGTCGGCGCCCAGCCGGGCCTCCCCGGCGAGGGGCACTCCGTCGAGTTCGAGGCCGTCCTCGGGGGCGGCGCTCACCACCACCCCGTCGGCGATGGCGCGCCAACGCCCCGGAACGGCCGGAATTCGACCTTCCAGGTCCTCCGGCACCGTCTCGGAGAGCCAGTGGGTGCCGGTCAGCGCGAGGGGTCCGTAGGGGGCGGAGACGGTGGCCACGCGCTGCTCGTGCCACCGCCGCCAGGCCGTGGTCGCTTCGTCGTCGCTCATGCCGCTCAGCCCTTCCCGGCGGACCCGGGCGGGAATCCCCCCGTACGCCGTACGGGCCTGTGGAGAGGCGCAACTGACGCCCCCTCACTCCTGCCCGGAGCCCGCGGGGGGCGGTCCGTCAGCCGCAGTCGCAGCAGCAGCCGTCACAGTTGCAGCAGTCACAGCCGTCGCAGTCGCAGCAGTCGCAGTCGCAGTCGTCGCACCAGGCGTCGCGCTTCTTGCGGGACCAGGGGCCCTCGTAGTCGGTGCAGCAGATCTGGCAGGTGCAGAAGAGGCCGATGGCCACCGCGCAGCCGTGCAGCAGTCCCCGGCGGGGCTTCTGCGGGGGCTGCCCGCCGAAGCCGCCGCCACCCCCGCCGCCGGGGCCGCCCGGGCCCATCGGGGGCGGGGCGGCGGGCCCGCCGGGGGCGTACTGCGGAGCGCCGTAGGGGTTCTGGCCGTACGGGGCGCCGCCGCCGTACGGGTTCTGCCCGTAGCCGCCGGGGGCGTTCGGGTCGTAGCCCTGCGGCGGGTAGCCCTGCGGGGGCCGGCCGTAGCCCTGCCCGGCGGAGTTCTCGGCGGTATGGCCGTGGCCGCACGAGGCGGTGCCGAAGGCCCGGTCCACCGAGGTGCGCAGCTCGTGCACCAGCAGCCGGTGGGCGAGCCCCGCGTCGGCGAACTCCACCTCGCGCAGCGCCAGCTTGATCCCGTGCAGCGCGTCGTCGCACAGCCGGCGGGCCTCGGCGCGGGAGGTGCCGGTCGCCGTGAGCGGGTTCCAGGCGCCCGCGGCGGCGTCGGCGGTCTGGTCCTCGACGGCGTCCAGCAGGTGCGCGAGCCGCCCGAAGTAGCGGCCCGCCTCGGCCAGCGGCACGGCGTTGCCTGGCCGTCGCGCCAGGACCGCGGTATGCGCGAAGGCGGCCGCGGTGGCGGTCTCCGTCGGCTCGGTGACCACCAGGACCGGCGTGCCGGGCCCGGCCAGGGTCTCGATGCCGCCCTGGCGGTCAACGGCGTCGACGAGCACCGCCGTGTCGAAGCCGAGCGCGGCGCCCGTGCGGGCGCCGGCCCGGTCCCAGCCCCGGGCCACCCGGCGGGCGGCGGCGGCGATCGGGGCGCGGGCCAACAGGCCGTCCCGGTCGGCGACGTGGTCGCGCACCTTCGCCGAGGCGAGCACGAGGGACACGGCGGCCGCGAGCCGGGCGCCCTCCCCGTCGGCGACCGGGGCGGTGCGCATGCCGCGCAGCGGGCAGGGCCCGGCGGTGCGCCGCGCGCCCGGCAGCGGCCCCGACTGAGCCTCCGTCAGAACGGAGACCAGCAGGCCGTCGTAGTTCGTGACGATCCTCGCGAACTGGCCGTGGTCACCTCGAAGTGCCAGGCACAGACCGCAGAGATGGGCCATCCACTCGGTCTTGAACCGGTCGCCGAGCCGGTGCGTGCAAGGTCTGACGATGCCGAACAATCCGCTTCCCCCGTGTGTCATCAGCGTGTTTCCGGGGCATCGTATCCAGCCGGCCCGTTCACCCGTACGTCCCAGCACCTCACCCGGACGGCGGCGGCGGTCGTATTTTCACTCAGTCAGCAGCGGTGGAGCCCGGGAACCTCGCCGGTGCAACGGATGTTCTGCACCAGTCCCGTCACGAAACCCCTGCGCGGCGGCTATCCACTTGGCGCGTTGTCAGCATCATGGACGACCATAGGGGCAGCGGAGCAGAAGACAGACTGGCCACGGTGAAAGGAGGCGTCCATGGGTTCGGTACGCAAGGCGAGCGCCTGGTTGGGTCTCGTGGAGGACAGCGACGACGAGCGGTACTACGACGACGACTACGCGGAGGCGGGGGACGGCCGCCAGGGCTCGGTCGCCGGTCCCGGCGACCAGTGGGTCACCGACCCGCGGGTGCGGGTGGCCTCGGAGTCGGCGGTCGAGCGCGGCCGGCGGATCGCGACGGTGACCCCGGACGGGTTCCGTGACGCGCGCGGCATCGGCGAGCTCTTCCGCGAGGGCGTCCCGGTCATCGTGAACCTGTCGTCCATGGACCCGACCGACGCCAAGCGCGTGGTCGACTTCGCGGCGGGCCTGACCTTCGGGCTGCGCGGCTCGATCGAGCGGGTGGCGACCAGGGTCTTCCTCCTGACCCCGGCCGACACCCAGATCGTCAGCGGTGAGGCGGGCGGCCGCTCCCGCGACTTCTTCAACCAGAGCTGAGCAAGGCCGCTCGCCGGCTTACCGGAAGGCGTCGAGCCCGGTGAGGGCCTTGCCCAGCACCAGCTGGTGCATCTCCACGGTGCCCTCGTAGGTGAGCACCGACTCCAGGTTGGTGGCGTGCCGCATGACGGGGTACTCCAGGGAGATCCCGTTGGCACCGAGGACGGTCCGCGCGGTACGGCAGATGTCGATGGCCTCGCGGACGTTGTTGAGCTTGCCGAAGCTGATCTGCTCCGGCCGCAGGGTCCCCGCGTCCATGCGCCGGCCCAGGTGGTGGGCGAGCAGGATGCCCTTGTGGAGTTCCAGCGCCATGTCGGCCAGCTTGGCCTGGGTGAGCTGGAAGCCGCCGATGGGCCTGCCGAACTGCTCCCGCGTCCGCGCGTAGTCGAGCGCGGCCTCGAAACTGGCGCGCGCCGCGCCCATGGCCCCCCAGATGATCCCGTACCGCGCGTGGCTGAGGCAGCCCAGCGGACCCTTGAGCCCGACGACGCCCGGCAGCACCGCGTCCGCGGGCAGCCGTACGTCGTCCAGCACCAGCTCGCTGGTGACCGAGGCGCGCAGCGACCACTTGTGCTTGATCTCCGGGGCGGAGAACCCCTGCGTGCCGGTGGGGACGGCGAAGCCGCGGATGCCCTCGTCCGTCTGCGCCCAGACGACGGCCACCGAGGCCACCGAGCCGTTGGTGATCCACATCTTGCGGCCGTTCAGGATCCAGTCGGAGCCCTCCCGCTTGGCGTGGGTGCGCATCGCGGCGGGGTCGGAGCCCACGTCGGGCTCGGTCAGCGCGAAGCAGCCGATCAGCTCGCCGGCCGCCATGCCCGGCAGCCAGCGCTGCTTCTGCTCCTCGGAGCCGTACTTCCAGATCGCGTACATGGCCAGGGAGCCCTGGACGGAGACCAGCGAGCGGATCCCGGAGTCGGCGGCCTCCAGCTCCAGGCAGGCCAGGCCGTACTGGACGGCGCTGGCGCCCGCGCAGCCGTAGCCCGTCAGGGACATGCCGAGGGCGCCGATGGAGCCCAGTTCGCGGGCCAGCTCGCGGATGCCGGGGAGCTCGCCGGCCTCGTACCACTGGGCGATGTGCGGCAGCACCCGGTCGGCGGCCCAGGCGCGGACGGTGTCGCGGACGGCGAGGTCCTCGGGGCTGAGCAGTTCGTCCAGCCCGAGCGGGTCGGTGGGGACGAACGGGTTCTTCGGCGCGGACGACGCGGACAAGAGGGGCCTCCCGGCAGACGCGTGGGCGAAACCTAGCGGTGCAAGTTTGTCGCCGACCCCGCCCGGGGTCCACCCCCGGCCGGGCCGGGCCCCGTCGGAAGGGGTCAGGCCTGGCGGCCGCCGACCGCCGGGTCCCGCTCGGGCCGGGCAGGGCCGGGGATCCGGGCCCTGGGGGCCGCGGCGGCCCGGTCCTCGGCCTGCGCGGGCAGCCGGGCGGAGGCCGGCCCCTCGGCGTCGGACCCGCCGGCGTCGGCCTCGGCGCCGGCCGGGGTACCGCAGGCCGGCGGCTCGGCGCTCTCCATGGTGCGCGGCAGCTTGAGCGCCATCACCGCGCCCGCCAGCAGCAGGCCCGCGCTGACCACCAGGGTCACGTGCAGCCCGTGGACGAAGGAGTGCCGGGCGGCCTCGGCGAGGGACCGCCCCGCCGGACCGCCGAGCTGGGCGGCGATCTGGTAGGCCTCGCCGAGGGAGTTCGCGGCGCCCGCCGAGTCCTCGGCCGGCACCCCGGGGACGCCGAGCAGTCCGGGCCGGTAGGCGGCGTTCATCACGCTGCCGAGCAGGGCGATGCCCATGCCCGCACCGAGCTGGTAGGAGGTCTCGCCTATGGACGCGGCGCCTCCGGCCGCCTCCACCGGGGCCTCGCTCAGCATCGACTCGTACGCCGCGAAGAGGGTGGTCTGGAGGCCGAAGCCCAGCAGGACGAAGCCCGCGGTCAGCAGGACGGGCCGGTCGTCCTGGCCCATCAGCGTCAGCAGCAGCACGGCCGCGGCCGTCAGCACGAAGCCCAGCGAGACCATCGTGCGCGGGCCGACCCGCTGGAGGGTGTACGAGCCGGTGGCCCCGGCGGCCATCGCGGCGAAGGTCAGCGGCAGCAGCCGCAGGCCGGTCTCCAGCGGGCTCAGCCGCAGCACCAGCTGGAGGTACTGGACGGCGATCAGCTCCAGGCCGACCAGGGCCAGCATGGCGAGCACGATGCAGCCGACGGAGGTGGAGAACGCGGCTCGGGAGAACATCCGCATGTCGATCAGCGGGTGCTCGCGCCGCTTCTGGCGCCGTACGAAGAGGACGAGCAGCACCGCGCCCAGGACCAGCGGGACCAGTGCCTGCGGATCGGCGAGATGGCGCTCGGCGCCCACCCGCTTGACCCCGAGGACCATGCCGAGCACGCCGGCGGCGGCCATCAGCGCGCCCACCACGTCCCAGGGCCCGTCGGCCGCCCCCCGCGACTCGGGCAGCAGCCAGCGGCCGAGCGGCAGGATCAGCGCCATGAGCGGGATGTTGATGAGGAAGACGGAGCCCCACCAGAAGTGCTGGACGAGGAACCCGCCCAGGACCGGCCCGCTGGCCGCGCCGATCGCGGCGACGGCGGTCCAGATGCCGATGGCCAGGGCCCGCTCGCGCCGGTCGGGGAAGACCTGGCGCAGGATCGACAGCGTGGCGGGCATGATCATCGCCCCGCCGACGCCGAGCAGGGCGCGGGCGGCGATCAGCACCTGGGCGTCGTCCGCGAGGGCGGCGATGGCCGAGGCCACGCCGAAGAGGGTGTAGCCGAGGAGCAGGATCCGGCGGCGGCCGACCCGGTCGCCGAGGGTGCCGAACAGGATCAGCAGCGCGGCGCACACCAGCGGGTAGGCGTCGACGATCCACAGCAGTTCCTGCGAGCCGGGCCGCAGGTCCTCGGTGACGGAGGGGACGGCGACGTGCAGGATCGTCGCGTCGAGCGCGACGAGCACCAGGCTGACGCAGAGGACCGCGAGGACGACCCAGCGGTTGGCACCGCCGGAGACCTCGGTGATCCGCTGCCGGAGGGGGGACTTCCCGTCGCCGGCCGTGCTCGTCCCCGACATCCGTGTACCTCCCAGGTGATCCCTCGCACTCGGCGGAACAGCGTCGTACGGCGCCGCGGGGTGGTGCCCTGTGCGGCGTCCTACGGGGTCCGGCATCGACTCGCGAGTGAAGGGTCAGCGTACGCGAGTTCGTGTGGCCCACACGTGGTCAAGCTCTCATCGCGGCGGCGGCCCCGCTGTGGCGTGCGCCACTCGCCCCCGCCCCTCCCTCCCCCCTCGTACACGCCCGATCACGGTCCGTGGTTCTGTTTCCGTTCCCGGTGGTGGCGCCGTTGATACTCGTCCACGTGACAACTGTGCCCGCCTCCGACGCTCCTCCCAAGCACCCCGGCCCAGGCCCGCGCCGGGCCGCGCCCGCGCTCGCCGCCTTCGCCGCGGTGCGGCTGCTCGGACTGGCCGTGCTCGCGGTGTGGTCCGCGGCGGCCGGGAGCAGCCCGCACACGCTGCTGTCGGCCCGCTGGGACTCCCTCTGGTACGCCCGGATCGCCGCCGAGGGGTACGGGTACGAGGTGGTCCTGCCGAACGGGGCCGTCCACTCGAACCTGGCGTTCTTCCCGCTGCTGCCGTGGCTGGAGCGGCTGGTGGCGGCGCCCACCGGGCTCTCGTACGGGTCCGCGGGCCTGGTGGTGTCGGCGGTGGCCGGGCTCGCCGCGGCCTGGGGGGTCTTCGCCGTCGCGGACCTCCTGTACGGGCGGCGCGCCGGGGTGCTGGCGGTGGCGCTGTGGGCGGCGCTGCCGGTGGGGATCGTCCAGTCGATGGCCTACAGCGAGTCGCTGTTCACCGCCCTGGCGGCCTGGGCCCTGTACGGGGCGCTGCGCGGACGCTGGCTCGCGGCCGGGCTGCTCGCGGCGGGGGCGGGTCTGACCCGCCCGGTCGGCGCGGCGGTGGTCGCGGCGGTGTGGGTGGCGGCCGTACTCGCCTGGCGGCGCGGGGAGCGCTCGTGGCGCGCCGTGGCCGGGGTGGTGCTGGCCCCGCTGGGGGCGGCGGCGTACGCGCTGTGGGTGGGGGCCCGGACCGGCGGGGGGCTGACGGGCTACCTGGACGTGCAGGCGGGCTGGGGCAACGGGTTCGACGGGGGCTGGGCCTTCGCCCGGTTCATCGGGGCGCGGCTGGCCTCGTCCGCCTTCCTCGCCGGGGCGGGCCTGATCGCGGGCGTCCTGCTGGTCCTGTGGCTGTACGCGCTGTGCGTGCGCGGCCGGCAGCCCGCCGTGCTCCTCGTCTACTGCGGGATCGTGGTGGCGCTGGCGCTGTGCGCCTCGGGGTACTTCGGCTCCAAGCCCCGGCTGCTGCTGCCGGCGTTCCCGCTGATGCTGCCTCCGGCGGTGGCGCTGGCCCGCCGGCACGGGGGGCGGGCGGCGGCGGTCGTCGGGGTGCTCGCCCTGGCGTCGGCGGTCTACGGGGCGTTCTGGCTGAACGGCTCGGGCCCGCCGTGAGCCCGGCCCCCGTCGCGCTTGATCACGGAATGGGTCGTTCCAATCCATGATTCCGCAAAGGAATTGAGCTGCGGCGATAAACCTCCCGTAAGGATGCGGACAATTGGCGGGCGACACTCCGAGAGGCGAATCCGGGGAGTTCCAACCGGGGGCGAAATAACGGGAATTAAGTCCCGCGTGAGACGCACTCCACATCACATGGTCATCACAAAGCGCGCGATTCGCACGGGCCGCGCTTCGACGCGCGGTAACGTCGATTGAG
The DNA here is from genome assembly GCF_040684675.1 of Streptomyces sp. NPDC089915. Taxonomy (NCBI): domain Bacteria; kingdom Bacillati; phylum Actinomycetota; class Actinomycetes; order Kitasatosporales; family Streptomycetaceae; genus Streptomyces; species Streptomyces sp. NPDC089915. The sequence continues at coordinate 23,723 of NZ_JBFBGN010000098.1, forward strand.
TGCGTACTGACCAAATGCTTGCCCGTCTGGAGCCGGTGTTCGCCCGGCTGGACCGGGAACCCGAGCGACCGGCTCATCTGCAAACTCCGCGGATGAGCCGGCACCGCGTCGTGCTCCTCGGCGCGACCCTCGCCTTCTACCTGGCGATCGTCGTGGCCGTGCTGACGACGTCCTGGCTCGTCCGCCTGGACTGGCAGATCATGTTCTTCCGGCCGTACGAGCAGTGGCCGGAGATCCACGCCTTCCTCGACTACCTCGTCGTCCTCGGCCAGCGCGGGCCCACGGCGGTGATGGTCGCGGCCTGGCTCGGCTGGCGCTCCTGGCGCCAGCACACCCTCCGCCCGCTGATCGCCCTCGGCGTGGCCCTGCTGCTGCTGAACATCACCGTGGGCTCCGTCAAGCTCGGCCTCGGCCGGCTCGGGCCGCACTACGCCACCCAGATCGGCTCCGCCGAGCTCTTCGCGGGCGGCGATATATTTCCTTCCGGCCACACCGCCAACGCCGTCGTGACCTGGGGGATCCTGGCCTATCTGGCCTCCACCACGGTCACCCGCCGGGTGCTGTCCATCCTCTCCGGCGTCCTGTCGCTCAGCGTCGGCGCCACCACCGTCTACCTCGGCACCCACTGGGTGAGCGACGTCCTGCTCGGCTGGACCGCCGGCCTGCTGATCATGCTGGCGCTGCCCTGGTTCGAGCCGCTCATCGCCCGCTCCGAGGCGTACGTCTTCGAGCTGCGCGAGCAGTGGCGCCGCCGGCTGGAGGAGGGCCGCCTCTCCGAGCCCGTCGCCGCCGCGCTCACCCCGCTGCTCTCGGCCGGCGGCAAGTGGCGGCCCACCCGGGCCGGCGGGGACGGGACGGCACCGGTCGCCGCCTCCCAGGCGGCCCCCGGCCACTCCCCCGCGCTCCGGCCGGCCGCGCACGCCCACCCGGCGTCCCGGCCGCACCTGATCCGCTCCGAGCGCACCCCGGTCACCCCGGCCGGCAGCCGCCGCCCGGCCCACACCGAGCGGGCCGCCGCCCGCAGCGCCCGCCCCGCCACGGGCGGCTGACGGACCCCGCGGGAACGGTACGCACAGCCCCACCCCGCACCACGACGGCGGGCCGGTTCGAGGAACCGGCCCGCCGTTCATATGTCCGGCGCGTCAGCAGCGCGCCCGGAGGTTCCTCCGTACCGGGTCACGCTTGTGTCACGGGTTGTCGACGGTCCCGTCCGTCGAATCATTCATTCCCGAGCCGGAATTCAATTGCCCCCGGACCGAATTCACGGACTCTCCGGCACCCTCCAGCGCACGCCCCAGAAGGTCCCGCAGTGCCCTGATCCGGCCGGTCAGCTCGGGGGGTTCCACCACCTCGAACTCACAGCCGAGCAGCATGACGTGAATCACCAGAACATCGAGGTTCACCGCCCCGGTGCGCAGCAGGCAGCTCTCCGCGTCGAGCGGCTCCAGCACCCCGTCGGCGGGTCCGACGAACCGCGCCGCCTCCTCGGCCGGGACCCTCAGCCGCACCACCGCCCGGGCGGCGTACGCGCGCTGCGAGACCCCCTCCGAGACGTACGCGGCGAGGTCCTCGGCCGGGGCCGGTCTCGGGGTGAAGCGCGGGCCGTGCGGCGGACGGGGCTCGATCCGGTCGGCGCGGAAGGTCCGCCAGTCCTCCCGGTCGAGGTCCCAGGCCACGAGGTACCAGCGCCGCTCCGTGCACACGAGCCGGTGCGGCTCCACGGTCCGGCGGCTGACGGCCCCGCCGTGGTCCCGGTAGCCGAAGCGAAGCCGCTCGCCGTCCCGGCACACGGACGCGAGCTCCGTCAGCACCGCCGGGTCGACGGTGTCGCGGCCGGGCCCGCGGAGCATGGGGACGGTGAACTCGTTCAGCGCGGAGACCCGTCCGCGCAGCCGGCCCGGCAGCACCTGCTCCAGCTTGGCCAGCGCCCGCACGGAGGCCTCCCCGATCCCCTCGACCCCGTTGCCCGCCGCCGTGCGCAGCCCGACCGCGACCGCGACGGCCTCGTCGTCGTCCAGCAGCAGCGGCGGCAGCTCGGCGCCCGCGCCCAGCTGGTAGCCGCCGCCGGTGCCGGGGCTCGCGTTCACGGGATAGCCGAGCTCCCGCAGCCGGTCGACGTCCCGCCGCACGGTCCGGGCCGTGACCCCGAGCCGGTCGGCGAGGTCGGCGCCGGTCCACTCGCGGTGGGCCTGGAGCAGGGAGAGGAGGCGCAGCAGCCGCGCGGAGGTCTCGAGCACCGCCCCAGTGTGCCCTCCCTCTCCGACACCGGTCCGCTGCGCGGGGCCTTCCCCTACCCGCGCTCAAACGCCGCGCGGGCTGTCTACAGCCCCGCCGGCGTTTGAGGCGCGGGGTCTGGGGCGGAGCCCCGGGGAACGGGCGAAGAGGGGGTCCCCCCGGAC